>CAYVYG010000061.1:0-12341 GCA_964454385.1 uncultured Microthrixaceae bacterium | reverse complement strand
GATCGAGACCACCCCGTTGACCATCGAGAAGATGCCCAGCACCGTGATCGAGGAGTAGTGGGCGCTGAGCGCGGGGATCCTGAAGCGGCGTCCGAGTCCCCAGATGATCGACGCCATGTCGCCACCGATCGGGCCCGGCCGCGCCGGCCTGGCGGACGGGTCGCTCTCAGCGTGCTCGCTCCGGTCCACTTCGTGTTCCCCCATCGATCCACAGGTGCCGGCCCTCAGGCCGGCCCGACGAACCACCTGATGGCGGCGGCGGCAGCGAACACCGCGACCGACAGCACTGCGGCGTTGCGCGCGAGCGCGAAGTCGTGTCCGAGCACCCCTTCGAGGGCCACCACCATCAGGAAGATCTGCAGCGCGACCAACAACAACAGGTACACGAGCAAGCCGCCGGAGCGTCGCTTGTCCGATGCCGGCCCTGTTGCCATCGTCAGGAACCCTCCCCCGTGGATGGCAGGGACCCGCCGGTGTCCACGCCCAGGGCCCAGACCACGCCGTCGCGCACCTCCACATCGATGCGCTCGAGAGGGCGTTCCGGAGGACCCGCTGTCGGTTGCCCGCTCCGGGGGTCGAACACGCCTTCGTGACAGGGACAGTAGAGACGGTCCTCGTCGGCCTGCCAGAAGACCACACAGCCGAGGTGGGTGCACTTCTGGGAGAACGCCCGAAGCTCTCCCCCCGGCAGGTGCACGAGGATGGCGGGCGCATCATCGGTCGGGTAGCGGAAGAGGTGCTCGGTGCCCTCGGGGACCCGCGACAGCTCCACCAACGCCCGCGGCTCGCCGGTGTTCGCGCTCTGCAACCCCGCCCAGACCGCGGCCCCGACCGTTCCGACCGCGAAGGCGCCGGAGGCGGCCAGCAGGTAACGGGTGAAGTCGCGGCGGGCCACGACCTCCTCACCCGCCGAGGTGAAGGGAAACTCCTCGCGCCACATCGGGTCTTCGTGACCGGTGCACCCCTCCTGACCGGTGCCCCCCTCCTGCGGGGTGTCCCCTGCGGTGCTCACGGCATCTCCTCGAGCCCGAACGGGTCGTCCTGCCAGCGTCCGGTGGACTCCCCGGCCATCACGTCGAGAGGACCGGCGCTGCGATCGTCGACCACGGTAGCGACCTTGGTGGGCACGACCTGGTTGCCGAAGCGGAACTCGCGCACCAGCTCCCCGGTGCGGGTCTGGGCGAACTCCTCCTCGGTGCCGTACCACAGCGCCTGGCTGGGGCACACCGAGGCGCACATCGGCGCGAGGCCCACCGAGGTGCGGTCGTAGCACATGTCGCACTTCATCATCTGGTCCGGCAGCGCGAAGTACTTGGGGACGCCGAAGGGACAGGCGATCACACAGTTCGAGCACCCGATGCAGCGAGGCTTGAGCGCGGACTGCACCACGCCGTCCTCGTTCTGCTTGATCGCGTCGGCCGGGCAGACCTCCGCGCAGGTCGGATCCTCGCAGTGCATGCAGACCATTGGCGCGGTCTGGGTCGTGGCTCCGCGCTCGATGAACTCGAGGTGGATGAGCGACTGGCCGCGGTGCGTGCCGCACTCCTCGCATGCCTGCACACAGGCTTCACACCCGATGCAACGGCTGTAGTCGGTCACGAACATCTTGCCGCGCAACAGCGGGCTCACGATCGATCGCGGGGCCTGCGACTGCGTGGTCACCGCTGATCACCTCCCTCACCTGCGCGCACCCCGTGGCCGGCAGCCCGCTCCGAGAGCGCGGTGACCCTGCGGTCCCTGATCCTGACATGGCCCTCGGCGCGGGTCACCCGAACAGCCGAGACCTTGTACTCGGGGATCTTCGAGACCGGATCGAGCACCCGGTTCGTGAGTTGGTTCGCAGCCCTGTCGCCGGCCCAGTGGTAGGGGATGAACACGGTGTCGGGCCGGATGCTCTCGACCACCCTCGCGGGCAGCGTCATCTCGCCGCGGCGGGACCTCACGTTCACCAGGTCGCCGTCGGTGACACCGAGCCCGTCGGCCATCCGGGGGTGCATCTCACAGAGCGGTTCGGGGTACTGCTCCACCAGGGCCGCGATCCGCCGGGTCTGGGTTCCCGAGAGGTACTGCGAGATCACCCGACCCGTGGTCAACCAGATCGGGTACTCGTCGTCGGTCACCTCGGCCGGCGGTCGGAACTCGACGGGGTGGAACCGTCCGCGGCCATCGGGGTGGGCGAAGACCCCACCCTCGTAGAGCCTCGGTGTTCCCGGATGACCGGGTTCGGGACACGGCCAGAAGATCCCGTGCTCGTCCTCGATGCGCTGCCAGGTCATGCCGCTGTAGTCCGCGGTCCCGCCGTGGGAGGCGACCTTCATCTCATCGAAGATCTCCTCGGTGTTCGAGTACCTGAAGTACTCGCCGCGGCCCAGACGCTCTGCGATGTCGATGAAGATCTCCCAGTCACGCCGGGCGTTGCCGGGCGGGGGCACCGCTTCGTTGATCTTGATCGCGCGTCCCTCCACCGAGGTGACCGTTCCCTCGTCCTCCTCGTGAAGCGAACCCGCCAGGACCACGTCTGCGTGCTGGGCCGATTCGGACAGGAAGAAGTCGATCGCGCTGTAGTGCTCGAGGCGATCGAGAGCAGCAGCTGTGTGGGCCGTGTCGGGCAGCGACACCACGGGGTTGAAGCAGATCGACAGCAGACCCTTGATCTCGTCGTCGTGGATCGCCTCGATGATCTCCTGGGCGGTCAGGCCCTTGCCCGGGATCTCATCGACGTCACAGCCCCAGACACCGGCGACGTACGCCCGGTGCTCCGGGTTGGTGACATCACGGTTGCCGGGCAACTGGTCGCACTTGTGTCCCTGTTCGCGGCCACCCTGGCCGTTGCCCTGACCCGTGATCGTGGACACTCCTGCTCCCGGGCGGCCGTACTTGCCGGTGGCCAGGCCGAGGTTGATGCAGCTCAACACGTTCTCGACGCCCTTGGAGTGGTGCTCGATCCCCCGCGCGTGAAGGAGCATCCCCGTATCCGAGGTGCCCCAGAGCCGGGCCGCCTCGATGATCCGCTCGGCGGGCACCCCGCAGGTCTCGGCCCCCCACTGCGGCGTGTAGGTGCTCACCGCGGCGGCGGCCTGCGCGAAGCCCGAGGTGTGCTCGTCGATGAAGTGGTGGTCCAACCAGTCGTTCTCGATGAGGATGTGCAGGATCGTTCCCATCAACGCGGAGTCGGTGCCCGGCCTGAGGCCGAGGAACACGTCCGCGGTGCGCGCGAGCGGGGTGACCCTCGGGTCGGCGACGATGAGCTTGGCTCCGCGATCGCGTGCCCGCCAGATGTAGCTGGTGGTGATCGGCGCGCACTCGGCCACGTTGGCTCCGGCGACGAACACGACGTCCGCGAGCGGTATGTCGCTCCAGGGGTTGGGAGCCCGGTCCGCGCCCAGCGCCATCTTGTTGCCGGCTCCCGCGGAGACCATGCACAACCGGCCGTTGTAGTCGAGGTTCGCGGTCCGCAGCGCGAGCCGCGCGAACTTGCCGATCAGATATGACTTCTCGTTGGTGAGCGAGACCCCCGAGAGCAGCGCGAAGGAGTCCCTGCCGTAGGTGTCCTGGATCCGGCGGATCTCCGAGACCGTCCGGGTGAACGCCGTGTCCCAGTCGACCGCACGGAAACCGCCGGGCTGGGACTCGTCGCGCATCAGCGGATCGAGCAACCTGTCGGGGTGGCTGCCCTGCAGGTAGCGCTTCACACCTTTCGGGCAGAGCTTGCCCTGGTTGAACGGGAAGTCGTACCAGGGCTCGAATCCGACCACCTTGTCGTCGGCGACCTTCAACTTGATGCCGCATTGCTGACCGCAGAAGCAGCAGTGCGTCTCGACCTCGCGATCGATCTCGAGCCCGGCGTTCCAACCACCGGGCGGTTCGAGGTTGAGGTGCGGGCCGTAGCGTTCGATCAGCTCCGCTTCGGTGACCGGGAGCTCCGCCATCAGCCGAAACCCCCAACCCGGGCGGTCTGAGCGAGGGTCACGTCCGCCCGCCGGCACCGCGGGCAGGTGTCCTGCCAGTTGACCGCTCCGCCGTCGGTTCCGGCTCGTCGCGCGGAGCTGTAGTCGAAGCCCAACTGGGGCAGGATCTCCTTGAGATCCGTGACCTGCATGGCCGACGCGTACGGTTCCCCGCATCGCCGGCAGTGCTGTTGCTGCCCGCTGCGGCCGGCCTCCCGGTAGTAGTGGACCCCGAGGTTCGCGGGTCGCTGGAAGATGTGGAAGAGCTTGCCGAAGGGGATGTAGAGGAGCCCGAGGATCACCGTCAGCGCGTGGAGGTTGTTCAAGAAGCTGTAGAACGCGCCTTCGAGCCAGAGGCTCGACGCTGTGAGGAACAACCCGGTGACCGAAACCGCGAACAGTCCCGCCAACGCGAGGAAGTCACCCTCGCGCTCCACCGCCAGGGCGCCCGGATCGCGCAACCTGCGGTACAGGAAAACCAGCACCCCGGCGATCACCAGGAACGCCGCGATGTTGAGCAGGTGGAAGATCACGAAGCCGACCACGCTGGTTGCGTCGAAGGTCCCGGTGCCCACACCGAAGAGGTATGCCCGGTAGTCGTCACCCTGTTGGCCGACCGACTCGAAGTGGATCCATCCGAAGGTGAGCGGGAAGGTGACCGCTGCGGCGAGGATGCAACCCCAGAACACGAGCTGGTGGGCGGCCCAACGAACGGTCGAGCGGCGCCTGATGAATCTCTGGGCCAACAGGTTGGAGAAGACCAGACCGACCAGACCGACCGTGTTTCGCCCCACCCGCCCAGAGGCCCGGAACGACTCCCAGCCGCGCTGGTTCATGCGCGCGGTCGGGGGTCGTCGGAGCCAGATCAGGTAGCGGTAGACTGTGGCGAACACCGCCAGCAGGACCCCGACCAGGTATCCCGCCAGAGCGGCGTCGAACCACCTGAGCCCACCGCTGCCGAGGAAGACCCCCACGAGCACCACCAGCACCGCGAACGAGGAGATGACGATGGCACGCAGGTCGAGAGGCACGCCCATCAATCGTGCTTCGGATGGCTTGCGGTATGTATCGGGGACTGCTGGGGACGACAAGTCGGATCTCCATCGGGGAGTGGGATCGGCTCGAGGGGTGGGACCGCATCGCTCGCATGGCGAGCGGCCAGTGGTCAACGACGGTCGATCCGGCGTCTTGGGTCCGACCATAGCCCCGGACGGAGACGTCGGTGATCGCGGCCCGGGTTCTTCCCCGGTCACCGAACACGGGACCGGACACCGGACCGAGCACCCGACGGAACAGGGCTCGGAACCGCCGGAGCAGGGCGGCGATCCTCCGTGTTGGGCTTCCCGGTCCGAGATCATTGATGACGAATATCTCTACTGGCCACTAGACTGATCTCGGCACGAGAACCGCGGATCCGGGAGCAGAAGGTGTCGACACTCCAGCTACAGGCGAGAGCACTGGGTGATCCGACCCGTCACGAGGTCTTCCGGTACATCGCGCAAGCCTGCGAACCGATCGGTGTGGCCGAGTTGACCGGGCACTTCGGACTCAACCACAACGCTATCCGCCAGCACCTGGCAAAACTGGTCGACGCCGGGCTCCTCCTCGAGTCCACCGCTCGACCGGCGGGACGGGGCCGGCCGCGGCTCCAGTACGTCGTGAACCCCAACGTCGAGAGTCGCTGGGGTGTGACCGGGCCCTACGAGCGCCTGGCGATCCTGCTGGCCGAGGTGGTGCGAACCGGCGACGAACCCATCGAGGTGGGCCGGCGGGCGGGGATGACCTACCGGGCCGACGGCGAACCGACCGATGACCCGATCGGCGACTTCGTCACCGCCATGGCGCGCGAGGGCTTCGAGCCGGTTCTGCAATCCGACGGCGATACCGTCGAGGTGCGCCTCGACCAGTGCCCGTTCGCATCGGCGGCCGAGACCGACCCGGACACCGTGTGCCAGCTCCACCTGGGCATGGCCCGCGGCGTCGCAGAAGCAGTGGGCGGGATAGAGGTCGCCGAGCTCGAACCGAACACGCCCAGCAAAGCTGGGTGCATGCTGCGCTGCCGCGTCCACCCCGACTGAACCCCTCCTGGCCGAACCCCTCCCGACCCCTCACAGCGGGGTTCCCGGATCCCAGAGGTACAGGACCCTCAGAGGTACAGGACCCTCAGAGGTACAGGACCCTCGGAGGTACAGGATCCTCAGAGGTACAGGGGCACGGCTGCTATCACCAACAGCACGACCACGACCGCGATCATCAACACGGTGGCGGCCCGGCGGGGATGCGACGGTCGCTCGGCACCGACCTGGGATCCACGCGCCGGCTGGGAGCCTGACCGGGTGGAATCCCGCCTTCGCGACGATTTCGGGTCGGCGGTCACCGTCTTCAGTCTATGACGCGCTCGTTCTGCTTCGCGTACTGCACGACGAAGCCCATCATCGCGCCGAACCCGAGGCCTCCGAACACCGCTGTCATGGAACCGATCGCGAGCGCGCCTGCGATTCCTCCACCGAACGCCCAGGTGGCGAGACCGAAGCCCCCTCCGATGAAGACGATCCCGAGGATTGCCCCGAGGATCGTCCAACGGCGGATGTCCTCCGATCCGACAAGCGGGGCGTAGGAATGAACCCGGGTCGTCCAGGGGTCCGTGTCGTCGGTTTGTTCCACCATGTGACGGAGATTAGGCCCGTTGCGCGGAGGGAGTCCACGCGACCCCGAAGACGTGGCGGGCCATGCCCGCCATGACCGACGCGGCGTGGCTCTTCGCGTGCTCTGCGACGGGGCCCTCCCAGGAGCTGTCCACGCTCCGGACCCACAGGTCGTACCAGCGGTCACAGTGCTCGAGGGTCACGGGCTCCATGTCGTGCAGATCACGGTGTGCGGCCATGATGGGGCCCGAGTAGTCCTCGGTGCGCAACAGGATCCGGCACCAGTAGTCCACGAGCTTCGGGATGTGCTCGGTCCAGTCGACCTCGGCCACCTCGGAGAACATCGGGTCGAGCACCTCGTCGAAGACGATCTCCCGGTAGAACTCGACCACGAGATCGTGGATCGCGCTGCGCGAGTCGAGATCGCTCCCTGTTGCACCGGCCGTTGCGCCGGCTGTCGCAAGGGCTGATGCATCGGACACCTCAGTGCGTTTGGCCAGGATCTCGTGTTCCGCGGTCATCGACCCACCGGGATCCGGTCCACCAGTCGGGCGTGGTGGACACGCGCCACGTTGTTGGCGAGCGCGAGCGCACGTTGCGCGCTCGGGCCCTCCCAACCGAGTTCGACGGTGTCGGTGAACAGCTCCAACCACCTCTCGAAGTGAGCGGTCGTGAAGGCCTGCTGCGCGTGGATGAGGGCATGGGCGCGGAACGGGTTGCCCGAGTAGCCCTCGATGTCCAGCAAAGCCCTGCACCAGAAGGCGGTCAGCTTCGGGAGGTGCTCGCTCCAGTCGACCTGCGCCACATCGTTGAACATCGGTCCGAGCAGATCGTCCTGGGCCACGTCCTGGTAGAACCGCCGCACCATCTCGGCGACCTTCGAAGGACTGTCGAGGTCGCCGTCGCGCACATCGGGCACCGTCGATCGGCTCATCGTCGCGTCCTCATGTTCTCGGGTTCATGTTCTCGGGTTCATGTTCTCGGGTTCATGTCGTCGGGTTCGTGCTCGTGTTCGTGGGGTCGGGTTGTGTACGGTTCGGGGTCGCTCGCCCTGCTGATGGTCGCCGACGTCCGGTTGCAACTCCCGGTTCGCCACATCGGTTAGTTACAACAGTCACTAGATTATTAGCACGACCCGTTGTTAGGATTCCAGCGATGGCGGAGAACTCCCTGATCGTGCAGACCGGCCATGCAGCGTCGGGTGTGGCGGTGGCCCGCGATGCTCCCCCGAGCGATGATGCCACGGCCCGGCCGGCCACGGCGGCGGCCCGCCCGGGTTGGCGATCGGTCGCCATCCCCACCGAGCACGGCGGCTGGGGGCTGACCCTCGAACCCGGGCTCCTGGGGTTGTTGGTGGCCCCCAGCATGACGGCCGTCTGGCTGGCGCTCGCGGCGATGGTCGCGTTCACCGCACGGACGCCGCTCAAGATCGTGGCGGTCGACCTGCGCCGCAACCGCATGCTCGACCGAACCCGCCTCGCCGCCAGAATCGGACTGGCTGAGCTCGCGGTGCTAGCGGTGCTCGCAACCCTGGCGGTCAACAGCGCCGCCCAGAGCTTCTGGTGGCCCCTGGTCCTAGCGGCGCCGATGGTGGCGGTCCAGACGTCCTACGAGATCCGTTCGCGGGGCCGCCGGCTGGTGCCCGAGGTGGCAGGCTCCGTGGGTATCTGCGCCGTCGCCGCTATGGCCGTCGCAGCGGACGGCGGCTCGGTGGCGCTCGCTCTGGGTGTGTGGCTCATCCTGGCGGGTCGGGCCATCACCTCGGTTCCCTGGGTCAGGGGACAGATCGTTCGCATCCACGGACGCAACCCCGACCACCGGGCCCTGGTCTCGACGGATGTGACGGCGGTCGCGTGCGGTGCCATCGCAGCAGTCCTGGAACCCGCGCTCCTGCCCGGTGCGCTGGCGCTACCGGTGGTCATCGCCATCCAACGGCTCGCCGCCCGGGGTGAGCCGGTGAAGCCCGCTATCCAGGGTGTGATCCAGATGTTCATGGGCTTCGGTGTGGTGGCCGCATCAGCGCTCGGGGTCGCCCTGCTGTGACCCTGCGACCCGTGTGCCCGCGGCCTGTGAGCCCGCAACGGATCAACCCGACCGTCGGCGCCTGCATGGCTCCGCTATGAGACCGACATCCGTGACGAACCGCAAGGGTTCAGCGGACACGAGAAAGGAACAGAGTTGAGCACAATCAGCGAGAAGTCCACCCTGGCCGACATCATCAACGTCACCCCCGGATCCGCCCGGGTCCTCGAGGGCTACGACCTCGACTACTGCTGCCACGGACAGCGTCCCCTGTCGGATGCATGCGACGAGGCCGGCATCGACGCCGCTGCCGTGCTCGACTCGCTGAGCCAGCTCGGCTCCACCGACGAGGGAGCTCCCGACTGGCTGGAGATGAGCACCGGTGAGCTGGCCACCCACATCGAGTCGAAGCACCACACCTACCTGCACGAGGAGATGCCCCGCCTGGAGGCCCTCGCGATGAAGGTGGCCGGCGTGCACGGCGAGCGCCATCCAGAGCTGGCGGAGGTGCGCGACACCTACGGCGCACTGAAGGCCGATCTGGACCCGCACCTGCACAAGGAGGAGCAGATGCTGTTCCCGATGATCCGCGAGCTGGACGAGGCGGACGGACCGGTCGACTTCCACTGCGGGTCGCTGAGGAACCCGATCTCAGTGATGCTCACCGAGCACGACACCGCTGGTGAGCTGCTCGCCCGGCTGCGCGAGTTGACCTCCGGCTACCAGACCCCCGCCGACGGCTGCGCCAGCTACCAGGCTCTCTACGACGGCCTCGCGGAGCTGGAGCGTGACACGCACCTCCACATCCACAAGGAGAACAACGTGTTGTTCCCCCGCGTGGTGGAGCTCGAGGACCAGCGCTGCTGAGCGGTCCGGCCCGCGCTGGTCTCCTTCAGACCGGCGCGCCCGGGCCCACCCAGGACCAGGACATCCGCAACACACGGTGACTTGAGCATCCCGCACGAGTCAGCGAGGGTCATATCGACACCACACGACTAAAGAATTGCGCTCAAGTCACCCAGGAGACCGGGCTACCCCGGGGCGTGGGGACACCGACCAGAGCGGAGCGACTCAAGAACCGCGCTCCAGTCACCCCGAGCCATATCGACCCTGAGCGACTCACGAACCGCGCCCGAGTCACCCAGTAGACCGGGTCACCGGGTGAACCGAACACCACCGCTGGAGAAGCGGGGATCAGGTGGTGATCGGCGAGGCGCTGATTACGCTCACGGGTTACATCGCAGTACGATGTAACCCGTGAGCGTAACCCCTCCCTCGGAATCCGTGTCGCCGACTCCGAGATCCGTCTCGCTGCGACAGAGGTTCTCGCTGTCCGAGCGGTTCGCGCTGTCGGAGAGGTTCTCGGGATCCGATCGCTCCTCGCTGCTCGACCGCTTGCCCCCTCCCGGGAGGTTCCCCGGAGCGCACCGCCTGCGCCGGGTGCTTCCGCTGGTCTTCGTGGGCGTGGCTGCGGGCCTCATCGGAGCCGCCTATCTGGGCGCCCTGCACCTTCTCCAGCACTGGCTGTGGCCCGACCGCAACCCGGTAGCGGTCCAGAGCCTCCTGTTGGTGGGAACGGGCGTGGTCATCGCCCTGGTCACCCGTTGGCTGGGTCCGGGCGGCGACGTCGAGCTGCTCGTGGACAACATCCACGTGCTCGGCGGAGCCGAGACCGAAAAGGGCGACCGGGCGCTGGTCCCGCTGTCGCTGCTCGGGATCTCGGTCGGTTCCACCCTCGGACCGGAGGCCCCTCTGGTGCAGACCTGCGGGACGATGGGGTCACGGGTTGCCCAGAGGCTGCGACTGGACCCACCCGAGGTGCGGGTGCTCACCCTCGTGGGCATGGCAGCGGGGTTCACGGTGCTCTTCGGCACCCCGGTCGGCGCGACGATCTTCGCCCTCGAGGTGCTGCACCGACGGGGACTCGAGTACTACGAGGCGCTGGTGCCGGCACTGGTGGGCGGGCTCTGCGGGTACGGGGTCTTCGTGGTCGCGACCAACCTCGGCGTGAGGCCGGTCTGGCACTTCGATCCGGTCGGTTCCCTGCAACCGGCCGATCTGCTCGCAGCGGTGATCGCCGGTGCGGCAGGAACGCTGGTCGCAGCAGCCTTCGCCCTGCTGGTGCGGGGCATGCGCCGCGCGGTGAAGCGGTTCCCCGGTTGGACCCTCCCGGTCCTCGGAGGCGCCGCGATGGCCGCACTGGGCTGGTGGAGCCCTTACGCACTCACCTTCGGTGAGTTCCAGGTCGAGGATCTGCTGGTGCCGGGTCTGGCCGTGTCGAGCATCCTCGTCGCCATCACCGCCAAGCTCGCGGGCGCGGCCGCGTGCCTCACGGGTCGCTGGAAGGGCGGCTTCATCATCCCGCTGTTCTTCTGCGGGGCAGGCGTGGGACAGATCCTCGCGGGCACCCTCGGTTGGTCCACCGAGACCGTGTTCGTCACCGCCACGATGGCCGCTGCGGTGACCGGGGTGCTGAAGACGCCGCTCGGATCCCCCCTGGTGGTCTCGGGCATGTCGGGGCTGTCGATGCTGCCGACATCGCTGATCGCGTCGATCGTGTCGCTCAGCCTGTCGTCGCGGGTCAACCTGATCGGCTCCCAACGTCATCGCCGGGACGACCCCCACAGCAGTGCCGCCGACACCGGCCTCGATGAAGCTGGCGCCACTGACACCCCGCCGGGCTCCACGACCGGCGATACTGGAACCGACACCGAACGGTGACGAGCTCGCAACAGCCACCGACATGGCAGACCCCGACATGATCCCCGATGCCCAGATGGCCGCGGAACCCGACCGCAGCGATCGCCCCGATGCGCTCGCGGACGGGGAGTACCGCGCGCTCGCCGAGTTCCGACATGCGCTGCGGGTGTTCCTGCGCTTCTCCGAGGACGCCGCGCGCGACGAGGGTCTCACCCCGAACCAGCACCAACTCCTGCTGGCGGTACGCGCCGAACCCGACGCCCCCGGCGTCTCCGAGCTCGCCCACCGGCTGCAACTGAAGGTCCATTCGACCCTCGAGCTGTTGCGACGGGCCGAGACAGCGGGCCTCGTGGGGTTGAGCTCTGATCCCAACGATGGTCGGCGCCAGCTCGTGACCCTCACCTCCGAGGGTGCAACCCGTCTCGCCCGTCTGAGCGAGATGCACCGCGACGAGCTGCGCCGGTTCCGCACGGAGGCCGCGGACCTCCTCGCGGAGCTCGGCTGAGCTGTCCCTTCACCTCGTTCATCTCGGTTCATCGCGACCGGGCCTGCTCGCCGGCGCTCCGCTGGCCGAGCCCGTGCCACGCGTCGACCCATCACCCGGAATCAGCGGTGCTGCGGACTTGTCAGGGCGTTGGCCTTGCTGGCAACGTTGAGCGCGGCAGCGTCGCGGGATCTTCCCTCCCGGGACCACCCCAGGCGTTCAACCGGCAACGGGGCCGGCGTGTCCAGTTGCCGGCGCGAGCCGGCCAGAGTGTGAGGATCGTGTCGATGAGCGATCGACTTGAAGCGGTGTTCGAGGTGCTCAGGCGCCGCAATCCCGGCGAGGACGAGTTCCACCAGTCGGTCACCGAGGTGCTGGCTTCGATCGGCCCGGTGCTCGAGCGCCATCCCGAGCTCGACCGTCACCGCACCGTGGAGCGGATCTGCGAGCCCGAGCGCCAGATCATCTTCAGGGTCCCGTGGACCGATGACCAGGGCGACATCCAGATCAACCGTGGTTTCAGGGTCGAGTTCAACTCGGCAC
>CAYVYG010000060.1:10311-12347 GCA_964454385.1 uncultured Microthrixaceae bacterium | reverse complement strand
AACCCGCCGGGCCTCGACGACTTCTCGTCGATGTACGCAGCCGAGAACACCTGAGCACGTGTCGTCGGACCTCGGAACCGCGGTCGTCACCGGCGGAGCCGGCGGCCTCGGCACCGCCCTCGCACAACGCCTCGGGAACGCCGGCTACGACGTCGTGGCGGTGGACCTCCACGACACTGACACCCGGCTTGATGTCACCGACGCATCGGCGTGTCGTGAGCTCGCCGAGCGGCTACAGCCGTCGCTCTGGATCAACAACGCCGGCCTCACGGGCGCCGGGGCGCTCATGGAACGCAGCGATCCGGAGCTCGAGGCGGTGGTCGCAGTGAACCTCCTCGGGGTGATCCACGGGACCAGGGCCGCGCTGTCGACCATGTTGCCTAGAAACCGGGGCAGAGTGCTCAACGTGGCGTCGCTCGCCGGCTGGGGACCGGTACCGAACATCACGGTCTACTCGGCCACCAAGAACGCAGTGAGGGCCTTCAGTGTGGCCGCCGACGCGGAGATCGGCTCCGATTCGGTGCGGATCCAGTGCCTGTTGCCCGATGGCATCGCGACACCGATGGTCGATGTGAGCGACCCCCGCCATGTCATGTCGTTCACAGGTAGGCGACTCCTCGAACCCGACGAGGTTGCGGCTGCGGCACTCGAGCTGCTCTCGACAAACCGCCCCGTCGCTTCGGTCCCCCACCGACGGGGCGCGGTGGTGCGCACGTTCTCGCTGTTCCCCTCGGCCACGCGGCTGTTGAAGGCGCGGATCGAGTCGAGGGCAAGATCGAACCAACAGCGGGCTATGGCTGGGATGGCCGACCCCGTGTCGACCAGAAGCCTCCGCGACGACGCTGAGAGATCCCGTGGCTGAGCAACGGGCCTTCGTGACCGGTGCCGCAGGGTTCATGGGCGCCGCGGTGATCGAACGACTCCGGACCCTCGGCTACGAGGTCCGCGGCGTGGACCTCGTAGCCGGCGACGACCCGCAGGTCACCTCGTCCGACATATCCGAACCGGGGCGCTGGCAGGACCTCGCCGCCGACTGCGACCTCGTCGTGCACACCGCCGCGGTCGTGTCCAACAGCGCCTCGTGGGGCTCGGCCTGGCAGGTGAACGTCGTGGGCACCCGCAACGTCGTAGACGCCTGTCGCAACGGGTCGGTCCGACGCATGGTGCACATCTCATCCGCGGCGGTGTACTCCCACGAACGACCAGCGGTGGTGACCGAGGATCTGCCGGTGCGACCGTCACAGCGCGTCTACGGCGACACCAAGATCGCCGCCGAACAGGTGGTCCTGCAGGCGCACGCGGCCGGCGAGGTGACCGCGACGATCATCCGCCCGAGCGACGTGTACGGGCCCGGCTCGCGGCCCTGGACGATCCTGCCGGTGCAGATGCTCGCAGCCGGGCAGGTCATCCTGCCCGCGAACGGTCGGGGCATGATGAACCCGCTGTACGTGACCGACCTCACCGACGGGATCGTGCGCGCCGGCACCGAGGACGCAGGTGCGGGTCAGGTCTTCAACCTGAGCGGCCCCGACGCGGTCGAGACCCGGGAGTTCTTCGGTCACTACTGCGGAATGCTCGGCATCGACGGACCCCGGGTTGCTCCGACGCCGGTCGCCGTCGGCATCGCCACAGTGGTGGGCACCACGCTGCGCGCGCTGGGGCGACCGAGCGAGGCCAGCGCAGGAACCATGGCGATGCTCGCGACCCACGCGCGGGTCTCCAATCGCAAGGCCGCCGAGGTGCTCGGCTGGGAGCCACAGGTCGACCTCACCGAGGGGATGCGGCTCACCGAGGCGTGGCTGCGAGCCGAAGGCCTGCTGGCAAACGGTTGAGCGCCCAGCACCACCCATCTTGAGCGCCCAGCACAACGCCACATCCCCGAACTGTCCGGTGTGGGACCACACCGGCGTGTGCCACAGCGGACAGTTCGCTGGGGATGGCTCCGGGGGTGGGGCTCGAACCCACGACCTGCGGATTAACAGTCCGACGCTCTGCCAGCTGAGCTACCCCGGAAGGGACCCAAGAATCTAGCAGCG
>CAYVYG010000060.1:0-10211 GCA_964454385.1 uncultured Microthrixaceae bacterium | reverse complement strand
GTCCGACGCTCTGCCAGCTGAGCTACCCCGGAAGGGACCCAAGAATCTAGCAGCGCCCCCGACGGTCGACTAACCACTCACAACCACCCACACCGGTATCTCCAGCGTTCTGTCCGGCGGAGATCCCCTGGATCGGTGATTCCGGCAGGACAGAACGGCAGGAGTGGGCGTGGGCAGGAGTGGGCGGGGGATCGCGGGTGGGCGGGTTCAATCGGCGTTGAGGTAGTCCTCGAGCTTCTGGCGACGATGAGGATGACGGAGCTTCGCGAGGGTCTTCGACTCGATCTGGCGGATCCGCTCCCGCGTGACGCCGAACCGCTGACCCACCTCCTCGAGCGTGTGCGGTTGGTCACCGTCGAGGCCGAAGCGCATCCGAACGACCTCCTTCTCGCGCTCGGACAGCTCGGAGAGGGACTCGGCGATCTGCTCCGACAGCGAGTGCGCGGTGGCGACGTCGGCCGGCATCGCCACCTGCTGATCCTCGATGAAGTCGCCCAGGAAGCTGTCTTCCTCGTCGCCGACCGGTGAATCGAGCGACAACGGATCCTGACCGAGGCGCAGTATCTCGCGCACCTTGTGGACCGGGAGCTCCGCCTTCGCTGCAAGCTCTGCGACCGTCGGATCCCGTTCCATCTCCTGGGCCATCTGGCGTTGCAGCCGGTGGACCTTGTTCATCGATTCGACCATGTGAACCGGTATCCGGATGGTCCGCGACTGGTCCGCGATCGCCCGGGTGATCGCCTGGCGGATCCACCACGTCGCGTAGGTGGAGAACTTGAAGCCCTTGGTGTAGTCGAACTTCTCGACCGCCCTCATGAGGCCGAGGTTCCCCTCCTGCACCAGATCCAACATGGGAAGGCCACGCCCCAGGTAGCGCTTCGCGATCGACACCACCAACCGCAGGTTGGCCTGGGTCAGCTCGCTCTTCGCGGCCTCGCCGTCACGCAGGGCGCGTCGCAGCATCGCCTTGGTGGCGGGTTCCACCCGATCGATCTCACCTGACGCGTTCAGGTCCGCCAGGCGCTCCTCGGCCTGCACCCCCGCCTCGATCCGCTGGGCGAGCGAAACCTCCTGCTGGGCGTTCAGAAGCGAGACCTGGCCGATCTCACGCAGGTACATCTTGACCGGATCGGAGACCGCCGCACCCCCCGACCTCGCCGGGCCCTCCTTCAAGCGGGCCAACCGGTCACCGCGACGGCGCTGCGCGTTCGGATCCACCACAGCCGGTTCGGGTTCGCCGGCCGTCTCACCCACCTCGGTCGAAAGGGTGACTCCGCGGCTGCGCCAGAACTCCTTGGTCTGCTCGAGGACCTCGTCGGTCATCTCCCGGCCGAGCGCGCTGAGGGCGTCATCGACGGAGATCACGCCGGAGGAGGCGTCCGCCCGGCCCTGCAGGGCCGTCACCTCGCTGTCTGGCACCTGATCCCAGATCGACACTGGCAGTTCCTCGTAGGTCGTAGGTCGTCGTTCGTGTTCTGTCAGCTCCCGCCGTCCCCCTCGGACCGCCTGAGCCGCAACCAATCTAACAACTCGCCGACCGTTTCCGACTCGAGGTGCGGGCGCCTCAGCTCCTCGAGAGTCACCTTCAGATAGGAGATCGCCTGTGAGTACTCGAGGGGATCCTCGGAGATCCTCGCCTCGTGTTCCAGCTCGGCCATCTCGACCCTTGCGACCTCGGTCGCGAGGCGGGCGAGCACGTCGACCGGCTCGAGGGCGAGCTCCTCGACCGAGAGCCTGGTCAGCTCCTCGGCCAGCTCAGGAGGTGCTTCGTCCACCGCCGCAGCGAGCGAATCGTGTGACATGACCAACTCCAGTGCTGCGCGCGCGCTCGGATGGTCGAAGAGCTCACCGACCAGAGCGGCGTGTGCGATATCGGGACGCTGGACCGCCAGACGGATCGCCTCGCGCTCCGCTCCCTGGGGTATCGGTGCGAAGCCGATCGAGCCGACCGGAGCCTCTCCGGGTCCGTCAGCACCCCCTGTTGGTTCAGCAGTGACGGTGTCGCTGGGTGGCCTGCGGCGCACCTCCACGAGGCGCTCCCTCAGGCGGGCCACATCGATCCTGGTCGAATCCGCGAGCGACATCAGGTACTGGTCGACCACCAGTGAGTCGTGGAGGGCCGCGATCACCCCCAGCGCCGCGTCGGCAGCCCGGGCGCGACCCTCCAGGCTAGTGAGATCGGCGGCTCGCAGAGCTCGATCCACCCGGAACTCGACGAAGGGCCTGGCATCCGCAACCGCAGCGCTCAGTGCCCGGGGGTCCTCGCGAGCCAACTCGTCGGGATCGGCTCCGCCCGGTAGGTCGACCACCGAGAAGCCCACGTCGTGTGCCTTCTCCCATTCGTAGACGCGCTCCGCAGCTGCCTGTCCGGCCTCGTCCGCGTCATATGCGAGCACGATCCTGCGAGTGAAGCGCGAGAGCAACCTCACGTGGTCCTCGGTCAGCGCGGTCCCACAGGTCGCGACCGCACGGTTGATCCCAGCGCGGTCGAAACCGATCACGTCGGTGTAACCCTCGCACACGATCACCTCGTTCGCCCTGACCACCTCTGCCTTGGCGCGATCCAACCCGTAGAGCGCCCGGGACTTGTGGTACAGCGCGTTGTCCCGAGAGTTCTGGTACTTGGGGCCTTCGCCATCCGGCAGCCTGCGACCACCGAAGCCGATCGGCCGGCCCTGGTCGTCGCGGATCGGGAACAGCACCCTCGCCCGGAAGAAGTCCTGGAGCCGGTTGCGCCGGTTCAGCATACCGAGGCCCGTGTCCTCCAGATCACGCCGCGACAGCCTCAGCGAGCGGGTCAGGGCGTCCCAGTCATCGGGTGCCCAGCCTATGCGGTAGGTGGCGACCTCGGCGGAGTCGAATCCCCTCGAACGGAGATATCCACGGGCGTGGGCGGCGTCCGGTGAGGTGCGCAGACGCTCGTGGTACCACTCGACCGCGCGCTCCATGACATCGTGCAGGTGAGCCCGTCGCTTGCGCTCCTCTCCCCCACCCGCGTCGGTGTAGCGCAGGGTGATGTTGGCCCGACCGGCCAGGTTCTCCACCGCATCGACGAATCCGAGGTGCTCGATCTCCCGGATGAAGGTGATCGCATCACCCGATGCCTTGCAGCCGAAGCAGTGGTACAGACCGTCGGTCTCGTTGACCGAGAACGAGGGGGTCTTCTCCGCGTGGAACGGACACAGGCCGACCCAGCGCTGCCCGACGCGGCGCAGCTGCGAGTACTGCGAGACCAGAGCCACGATGTCGGTCTCGGAACGCACCCGAGCCACGTCCTCATCGACGATGCCCACAACACGCCTCCCCTCGGTCCCTCGTCATCAGCGACTCTCCGGAAAGATCCCACCCGGCTCGGCAGCCGGACGGTGTCGGGCACGGGTGGGATCCTTCCCGGTCAACCCAGTCGGTCCGCCAGGTAGGAGCCGACCTGCGCGAGGGGGATGCGGTCCTGTTCCATCGAGTCACGGTCGCGCACGGTGACGGCTCCGTCGTCGATCGAATCGAAGTCGTAGGTGACACAGAACGGTGTTCCAAGCTCGTCCTGGCGACGGTAGCGCCGTCCGATCGACTGCGTCTCGTCGTAGTCGCACATGAACCGCCGACGCAGGTCCGCGGCGAGCTCGCCGGCGGGCCCGGTGAGCTCGGGCTTGCGCGACAACGGCAGCACCGCGACCTTGTAGGGAGCGATGCTCGGATGGAACCGCAGCACCACCCGCTGCTCGCCGCGCACCTCCTCCTCGTCGTAGGCGGCCATCAGGAACGCCATCGCCGTGCGCGTCGCCCCGGCGGCCGGTTCGATGACGTGGGGGACCCAGCGCTCGTTCGCCGCCTGGTCGTACCACTCGAGGCGTTCGCCGGAGTGCTCGGCGTGCTGACGCAGGTCGTAGTCACCACGGTTGGCGATGCCCTCGAGCTCGTCCCAGCCCCAGGGGAACTGGTACTCGACATCCGAGGTCGCACTCGAGTAGTGCGACAGCTCGTCATCCTCGTGCGGGCGTAGGCGCAGCTTCTCGGGCGGCATCCCATGATCCAGGTACCACTGGTAGCGCTCGTTGCACCAGTACTCGTAGTACTTCGCCGCGTCGTCGGGATGGCAGAAGTACTCCATCTCCATCTGTTCGAACTCGCGGGTGCGGAACACGAACTGCCCGGGTGTTATCTCGTTGCGGAACGACTTGCCGATCTGGGCGATGCCGAACGGCGGGCGCACCCGGGTGGTGTCGATCACGTTCTTGAAGTTCATGAACATCCCCTGGGCTGTCTCTGGGCGCAGGTACGCCTTTGCCGAGGCATCGGAGACCGGCCCCGCCTGGGTCTCGAACATCAGGTTGAACTGCCGGGGTTCGGTGAAGGTGCCCCGCTTTCCACAGCTGGGGCACTGCTCGGGATCGTCCAGCTTGTCGAGCCGGAAGCGGTTCCTGCAGTTGGTGCAGTCGACCAGCGGGTCCGTGAAGTTCGCCAGGTGCCCCGAAGCCTCCCACACCGCAGGCGGTGACAGCACCGAGGCGTCGAGGCCGACGACGTCGCCTCGCTCCTGGACCATAGAACGCCACCAGGCATCCTTCACGTTGCGCAACAAGAGCACGCCGAGGGGCCCGTAGTCGTAGGTGGAGCGGAACCCCCCGTAGATCTCGGCCGACGGGTACACGAACCCGCGGCGCTTGGTGAGGTTCACGATCTTGTCGAACAAATCGGAGGCGGGCGGGGACCCCGCGGAATCGGCCATGGCCGGCAAGGCTACAAGGCACCTGGACGATCTCCGGAACCGATTGCCGGCCAGGTGAGGAGCCAAATCCGCCGATCCGCATCATCGCGCCGGTAGCGTTCGTTGCGTTGAGTGACCCGAACCCCCCTCCCCTCCCGCCGAACGGACCACCCGGCATGCCCCCGCCCGGCCAACCGGCTGGACAACCCCCCTCGGGCCCGCCTCCCCCCGGGTCGGGCGCGTACGGTTCACCCGGTCAGCCCGGTCAGCCCGGTCAGCCCGGTCAGCCCGGCCAACCGGGCCAGTGGGGTCAACCACCGGCTCAACCGTATGTGCCCGGTGTGCCGCCCGGCGGTGGATACGGAGGCTTTGGGTTGGCTCCGGCCGAGCCCGGCAAACGGATGATCGCGCGGCTGATCGACTTCGGAATCCTCGTGGTGGTCTGGATCGTGATCTGGATCATCCTGGCGGTGGTCGTACTCAGCGACGCGACCACGTCCGCTGACACCGTCGAGGACCTGAACCTCGGCTGGAACATCACGACCTTCGTGGTGTCGGCCGGAACATGGGTCCTCTACTGGCTCTATGAATCCCTGATGGCATCCACGCGGGGCCAGACGATCGGCAAGATGATCATGAAGATCCGCGTAACCGACCGTCAGGGCAACCTGTTGAGCACGGGGGACGCCATGAAGCGCAGTCTCGTGTGGCTCACGCCGATCGTGCCATGTTGCATCGGATGGGTCGCGTTCCTGGTGATCGAGATCTGGGGGATCGTCAACATCTTCAACCGCCCCGATCGCCTGACGCTCATGGACCAGTTCGCCGATTCGACCGTCACCGACGCCTGACCATCGACCCTCGCCGGAGAGACACCCCGAAGCACCGAACGAACCTCGAAGATCCATCGCCTTCAATTCTCAGCGCCGCTGACGACAGGAAACCCAGCGGCCCACAACCCGTGACCGCCACCGGAGAGATTCGCCCAACAAGACTCCACCATTGGAGGACCGATGAGTGACCCGAACCAACCACCCCCGCCCCCGGGAGGCCAGCCTCCCGCGGCACCTCCTCCGGGGCCTCCCGGCGGCACGCCACCCCCGGCCGGTCCGCCCCCCGGCGGTGGGCCGCCCCCTCCCGGGGGAATGCCACCCGGCGGCGGCTACAACCCGCCTCCCGCCCAGGCCTACGGCGGAGGTGGACACGGTGGGGGCGGCGCTGTTCCGGGCGGCACACCGCTGTCCGAGCCATGGAAGCGCATCGTGGCCTTCCTCCTCGACAGCATCGGGCTGTTCATCATCATCGGCATTCCGGTGTCGATCGTCGTCGGCGGCAGCTTCAACTCGTTCACGACCATCGGGGAGTCGTTCCTCCGATCCTTCCTCGCCGGCATCCTGACCGCTGTCATCTACTTCCTGTACTACGCGCTGCTGATCGCCAGCCGGGGTCAGACCGTCGCCGGCATGGTGCTCGGGATCAAGGTGGTGAACACCAGTGGCGCGGCCGTGACCATGGAGCAGGCCTTCAAGCGTCAAGCATGGACCCTGTTGTCGCTGGTGCCCTGCATCGGAGGTCTCGCCCAGCTCGCAGTTGCGATCTGGGGCCTGGTGAACCTGTTCAACGACCCCATGCGCCAGACCCCGTGGGACAAGCTCGGAGAGACGATCGTCGTCGATGCCTGACATTCTGTTGTGCGTGCGTTGCACCATGTGCAACGCACGCACAACAGAACAGCCGTTGGGGGGTGACTCTCAGCCGTCGGGAAGGCCTCAGCCGTCGTGGAGCACCCGGATCGCCCGCAGCCGGCGCTCGATGTGATGCTCGAGCAGTCCCGAGGCGAACGTCTCGAGATCGTGAACGACCGGGCCGTCGGGTAGCTCGAGCACCGAGTTGAGGCCACCTCCGAGAACAGCCCGGGCGAGCGTCAGCGTCCGGTCGCTCAGCACTGCGCCACCACCGCAGGAACCACAGCGCAGCGCGCCGTTCCCGGGCGCCCACATCAAGCGATCGGGTGACTCCCCGCAAACGTTGCAGCGGTCGAGATCCGGGGTCACACCCTCGGCTGCCAGCACCTTGAGGTAGAAGCCCGCCACCACTGCGGGCGGATCCGACTCCTCCACCGCATCGAGCCCCCCGACCAGCATGTCGTGCAGCCTCGGATCCGGTTCGCCCTCCTGGGCGACCTGGTCGATGGCCTCGAGCAGGGCCGCGGCGTGGCCCAGTCGGGAGAGGTCCGAACGGGTGCGGGGATGGGCTCTGGCGGTCTCCACCTGGGAGACGCCCTCGAGGTCGCCCCGGCCCTCGTAGAGCTGCACCTCGACCACCGAGCCGGGTTCGAGACGGGAACCGAACTTCGAACCGGTGCGCCGCACACCCTTGGCGACCGCTCGCGCCTTTCCGTGCGCGCGGGTCATCAGCACCACGATCCGGTCGGCCTCGCGTAGCTTGTGGGTGCGCAACACGACCGCCGAGTCACGGTACAGCGCCATCTATCCCGGCCCCATCCGGCCGCTACCCGGTCCGAACGACATCGCGATACCAGGCTGTGAGGTCATGCACCCGATGCCTCGATGCCTCCGAAACGCCGCTCGCGCCGCTGGTACTCGGCGATCGCGTCATAGAGGTGCTCACGGCGGAAATCCGGCCACAGCACCTCGGTGAACACGAGCTCGGAGTACGCCAGCTGCCACAGCAGGTAGTTCGATATGCGGTACTCCCCCGAGGTGCGCACCATCAGCTCCGGATCGGGCATCGCAGGGTCGTACAGGTGGCGCCGGATCGCCTTCTCGGTGACCTTCCCGGCCGCTGTACCATCGGCGATGAGCGCGTTCACCGCGTCCACCAACTCGGCGCGACCTCCGTAGTTGAACGCGAGCGAGAGCGTCATCTTCTTGTTGCGCCGCGTCATCTCCTCGGTATCCGCGATGTGGCGCAGCACCCGTCTGGGCACCCGCCAGTCCCTCCGGCCGATGAACTGGACCCTCACCCCCGCCTCGTGGAGCTCGTCGCGCCTGGTGAGCAGCAACCTCTCGTTGAACCCCATGAGGAACCGCACCTCGTCCACCGGGCGCTTCCAGTTCTCGGTCGAGAACGCATACACCGTGATCCAACGCACACCCGCTGCGAGAGCCCCCCAGACCGTGTCCAACAGGGCCTCCTCACCGGCGGCGTGACCGTCCGTTCGAGGTAGACCGCGACGTTGCGCCCAGCGGCCGTTGCCGTCCATGACCAGCGCAACGTGGGTCGGTATCCGCTTGGCGTCGAGCTGGTCCAGATCCACTCCTCGAACCGTACCCGGCCGGGCGGGGCCCCACGGTGTCCCGGGCCTCAGTAACCCAGCCTGTCGAGTGATCGCGGGTCGCGCTGCCAGTTCCTGTCGACCGAGACGTGGAGCTCCAGGAACGCCCCCTCGGGAAGCTGACGTCGCACCCTGGTGCCGACCTCCTTGAGGACCGACCCGCCCCTGCCGATCACCATCGGTTTCTGGGACTCACGCTCCACGGTGATCTCGACCCGGATGCGCGGCCACTCCCATTCGGTCACCCGGGTGGCGATCGAATGGGGGAGCTCCTCGCGGGTGACCGCCAGGAGCTGTTCGCGGACCAGTTCGGCGACCCTCGTCTCCTCGCTCTGGTCGCTGGTGGTTCCCAACGGATACCACCGCGGACCCTGCGGGAGGCTCTCCACGAGATGATCCACCAGCGCGTCCAACCCTTCACCGGTACGTGCAGAGACCGGGAAGTAGGCCGTGAAGCCGAACTCGGAGGCCTTCTGCAGTTGCTGAGCGACCCTCTCGGGGCCAACCCGGTCGCACTTGTTGAGCACCAGCACCGCCGAGGGTCCGACCGCTTCGGCGAGGCGTCGATCGCCGGGGCCGATCCCGCCGTCCGCGTCCACCACGAGACAGACGACGTCGACCCCCTCGAGCGACGCTGACGCGGTCTCGTTGAGTCGCTCACCCATGGGCGTGCGCGGCTTGTGGATGCCCGGTGTGTCGACGAACACGATCTGCGCGTCGCGACGGTGCAGCACCCCGCGGATCCGGTACCTGGTCGTCTGGGGGTGCGCGGAGGTTATCGAGACCTTCTCGCCCAGAACGCTGTTCAACAGAGTGGACTTCCCGACGTTGGGCCGGCCCACCAGCGACACGAAGCCCGATCTGTGACCCTCCGGGGTGGAGGGCTCATCACCGGCACCCAGACCAGCTTCGGCCAGCATCGCCTCGAGGCGCTGCGCTGGATCGGTCGAGCGGTCGGGACCCACCATGTTCACGAACCCGTCTCTTCGCGTTCCTCGGGGCCGGTGGGGTCGACTTCCGGTCGCATCCGACTGTCGGGCAATCGCATCCGCACACGCGAGATCCGTCGTCGGTCCACCCGTTGCACGCGCAGCTGGACTCCGTCGACCTCCACCGAGTCACCCTGGGTGGGCACCCGACCCAGCATCGCGAAGACCAACCCACCGAGTGAGTCCCAACCCTCCTCGGGCAGGCTCAGGTCGAGCTCCTCGTTGAGGTGCCCGACGTTGACGCTCGCGTCGACGAGGACCTGTCCGCCGGGCAGTCGCTGTATCGGATCCACCGCGCGGTCGAACTCGTCGTGGATCTCCCCGACCAGCTCCTCGAGGAGGTCCTCGAGGGTGACGAGTCCGGAGGTGCCGCCGTACTCGTCGACGACGATCGCTATGTGGACCGAACCGGCCTGCATCTCGGCGAGCAACTCGGCCACACGTTTGGTCTCCGGGACGAAGTGGGCGTCGTGCATCACCGATTCGACGGGCTCGGAGCCGCCACCCGCGCGCTCCGCGCGGACCGCGTCCTTGACGTTGACCACTCCGACGACGTCGTCGGCTCCCTCACCCAGCACCGGCAGCCGCGTGAGACCACGCTCGATCGACAACTCCACCGTGTGCGAGATGTCGAGGTCGCGGTCGACCGCAACCATGTCCGGGCGCGGCACCATGACCTCTCGGGCCACCGTGTCGCCGAAGTCGATGATCGACTCGATCAGCTCGCGCTCGGACTCCTCGATCACGGCCGCCTCGGCCGCTTCCTCCGCCAGAGCAAGGATCTCCTCCTCGGTCACGAACGGGCCGCGCTTGAGGCCCTTTCCGGGCAGGATCACGTTCGCGACCCCGATCAACAAGCGAGCGGGCCAGCGCATCACGATCCCGATCCACTCGACCAGGCCGGCGGTCATGAGCGCAGCGCGGTCGGTGTGTTGCAGCGCCCAGGTCTTGGGTGCCGCCTCGGCGACGGTGAAGAGAACCGCGACGTTTGCCACGACGCCCACGGCCACACCGACGGCCCCGAAGAGCCGGCCCGCGAGCACACCCACCAGAGCCGACTGCAGGACCTGCACCACGTTCACCGACAGGTAGACCGCGTTGAGGTTCCGTTCGAGGTTGTCGACGACCCGGACGAGCCGCTGGGCTCCACGGCGCTCCTGGTCCACCAGAGCCGACGCGTGCGGACGGCTCATCCGGGTGATCGCGGTCTCGGCGACCG
>CAYVYG010000059.1:6964-12370 GCA_964454385.1 uncultured Microthrixaceae bacterium | reverse complement strand
GGCGTGTCAGACGCGAGACACCGCCGACCCCGCGGGGTCGGCGGTGTCTCGGAGGTTCAGCGGTCAGATCGAGCGGTTCAGCGGTACCCGCCGCCGCCACCACCACCGCCGCCCTTCCATTTCATGAGGCCCTTGACCTCGGAGCGGTTCTCGATCCTGGGTGCGGTGTAGGTCATCTCGTCTCCCGTTTCAGTGCCTTCTAGGCAGTTCAGAGGCCCTTCGTTCGGTCGAGCCGCGTGATGTACATCAAGCTATCCCACAGGACGCGAAACGACAAGACCATTCGTGACTCTCAGCAATGGGTGGTCGTGCCCAGCCGCGATCGGCGCAAGAACCATCGCATCCTGCCCACAACACGCCGACCCTGCATGCGGACGGCCATCGGGCGAGACCTCCGAAGCTCACGGAACTCACCCCGGTGACGAACCACTTCCACCGGACCCACGAGGGACGACGTGGGCACTGGTGGATCGGTGCGAGGTGCCCCGTCACCTCGCAGACGCCACCGGCCGCGCAGGTCGCGGCCGAGGACCCGGTGCACGGTCACAGAGCCGTCCGAGTCGACGAATGCCCACACCTCACCCCAGCGGGGGCGTCTCCACGGACCGACGCGACCCTCCACCGGCGCGACGACGGTGGGAGCCATGGAGGTCCCTTCCAGCGGAACCCACAGCTCACCCGAACCAACACGGTTCCTCAGCAGCTCCGCAAGCGACTCCACAAGCGACTCCGTCGGAGCTCTCAGGGCGGCGGTAGCCTGCGACTCCGTGGATGCTGCACCTTCATCCATCGTGACCCCGAGATGCTCCGAACGGTTGCTCGACGTGGCGGGCATGTGCGTGCGCGTGCGTACCGAGTGCGCCGAGGACCTCGACCTCTTGGGCAGGGTCCTCGGTGATCGACCGTGGCCCCACGAAGCGGACGACGTCGTGGAGTTGTCGCTCAGCTACTCGCAACCATCGGTTCCGAACACAGAGCCCGACTTCGCGGGACCCTACGGTGACCACTGGTCCGCGCCCGACCGCGCCTGGTTCAGGCACCACTGGGGACTCAGCGCCGCGGTCAGAGCGGATCACGTCCACCTGGGTGGACCCGCGAAGGGTTACAGACGCTGGGTCGCGGTGCGCAACAGCATGCTGTTCGTGCTCGCCCACCTGTACATGGAGCGAGGGCGCTACCTGGTGCACGCAGCTGCCCTGCATCACGAAGCTACCCCCGACGCGGGGAGTGAGACCTTCCTGGTGGTCGCCGGCAGCGGCAAGGGGAAGTCCACGCTCACCTATGCGGCACCGCGAGCCGGGATGCAGGTCATGGGAGACGACATGGTGGTCGTCACACCGACCGGGCTCGGGATCACAGCACAGGGCGTTCAACGGGTTCCCACGGTTCCGATCGATGTCATGCAGGAGGCAGTCGATCCCGCTTCGGTGCTGCCTGGCGAGGACCGCCGTCGCGTCGAGATCGTCGGAGCGATCCTGCACCCGGATCCGGAGCCGACGACAGCGGTCGTGATGTGCGGCCACGACAGCGGTTCTGGTCGCCTCGTGGAAGCAACAGCGCAAGACGCTCTCGAACAGCTCACAGCCGCGTTCGTCCTGTCCGCGCTCCGCGAACCGATGATGAAGTGGTTCCCGATAGCGGCGCGGTTGGCCAACGGCCCGCGCTTGGCATTGTTGCACGCCTCGGATCCAGCGGTGCGCGTGGAACGTGCAGCAGAGATGCTCCACGACGCGATGGTCCGGTGCGCCGCACGAGAGCAGCGTTGAGCACTCCAACCATTGCCCATCCCCCGGTGCTCTGCGCAACTGCATCGAGATCAACCGCACAGACCGATCCGTTCGACGTGGCGCAGGTAATCGTCGTAGCCAGCCATCTGATCGTGGTGTCGGGTCGTACCCCAGTGCAGGCATCCACCCTCTGAGATCCTCGTCGGCAGCCCAAGTCGACGTCTCGCGCCCTCCGACATCGCCGCGGCCACCGCGCGCGCCGTGCGGATCGGACCCGCACGTCCGCCGGAGATGACGGCGCCGGGGAACGTGCTGTGGCCACGCCCGTTCGTCCGGGACCACGTCCAGTCAACCGCTCGGTTGAGACCGGTCCAGAGGGGATGGCCACAGATCGTCGCAGCGTCGGAGACAGCACCCGTCGGGGACACGACGGGGCCGAACAAACGCACTGCCCGGTCGATCACCGCAGCGGCCAGACGATCAGAACCGGCGAGGCGAAGCGATCGTAAGGCATCCACCGGCTCGATCCGGGCCGCAGCGAGGTGCACGTCATGCAGCGCCCGCAGGTCACGAGCCCCTGCGATACCGGCATGACAGCACAGGTGCGTGAACGCATCGACGTCCGCGAGGATCGGCACCTCGACACCGCCGAGATCCAGGCGCTGCGCGCGACCGAGCAGAGCAGTCGTGTCGAGATGCAGGTCGTTTCGCTGTTCGGCGAGGGCAACGAGGTTCCAATGGAGATCGACGACCAGACAGCCGTCATCGAGAGGGATCTCCGCCACACCCAGGTCCGTGAAGCCACGCCAGTTGTGGTTGCGGTGAGCAAAGCCCGACTCGACCAGGATTCTGGCGGCCTCGGCCAGGTCACACGGCGAGACCAGCAGATCCAGGTCGTCATAGCTGCGTGTGATCGAGCCATGGGGCCACAGACGGGCCACCGCAGGACCTTTCACGACCGCCCAGGTGATCCCCCGGCTGTCGAAAGCACCCGCAATCGCGGCGAGCGCTCTCGTGGTCTGCAGATGAGCGAGACCTGCCCGCCGCCGACTCAACTCGAGATCCTCGGGAACCTGTATGCCGTTGCGCTCGAACGCCAATGCCAGCGAAACGGCAACCCGGTTGCGTCGTGCGGACTCGACGAGCTCGGAAATCCGTCCGGGATCGATCCCCGAAGAGCGATCGGTGAAACGAGATTCCGGATCGGCGATGATCCCCGCCAGCACCTCGATCGGCGATCTCCCGGAGCGATCCCCTGTTGGCCGACCCCGTTGCTCGGTGCTGTGCAGACAGACCGGCTGGCTTCCCATCACGCGGCCGATGGTATCGGCGCCTCACCACATCCGGGCACCGCGGTTCCGTTGGACCGCGCAGACCAAACCCGTGGACCACTGAACGGTTTCGTTGGCCGCGGCGGTAGCATCGCGACAATGAACGCCTCGCAGACGTCCTTCGCTCACGCCAACGGACTGACCTGGGACAGGGTCGACGACCGCATCGTCGTCCTCGATGCCGACGGCTCCTCCATGATCACCCTCAACCCCGTCGCTAGCCTGCTGTGGCCCGCACTGCAGCCACGCGCAACCGCCGAGGCACTGGTTCACATGCTGCAACGCAACTTCGAAGGAGTGCCCCAGGATCAGCTCCAACGAGACGTGGACACCTTCCTCGAAGAACTGCTGGGCGAAGGGCTCATCGATGTCTCCGAGACGACCTCCGAGACGATCTGACCGAGAGCAGCGATCGTTGGCCACGTTCCAACCGGAGGGCCGAGCCGGCACGCAGCGATGCTCGAGTTGAGCGGAGTGAGCCGAAGCTACCGTCCACCGAGCGGGATCCTGCGGGCACTGGTGCGATCGGCGGTCAAGACCGAGGTCATGGCTCTCGACGACGTGTCGCTCCTCGCCCGGCCCGGGCGGATCCACGGACTGGTCGGTCCGAACGGAGCAGGCAAGACGACGCTCATCCGCATCATCAGCGGCCTGCTGACCGCCGACTCGGGTTGGGTCCGTCTCGCAGGACTCGACCCGTCGGCGAACCGCCGCGCTGCGGGCTCACAGCTCGGACTGGTGCTTGCTGATGACCGCTCGCTCTACTGGCGCCTCACCGGCATGCAGAACCTCGAGTTCCACGCGAGCCTTCACGGCGTTCCCCGCTCGGCAGCACGCGAGATCTCTGCGGCGTTGCTCGAGGAGTTCGGCTTGGCGGCGCGCGACCGCCTCGTGTTCGGGTACTCGACCGGTATGCGTGCGAAGCTCGGGATCGCACGCGCTCTGGTGCACGACCCACCGGTGATCGTTCTCGACGAACCCACCCGGAGCCTCGATCCGGTCGCGGCCGGCGAGATCTGCACGATGCTGGCGGACCTGGCACAGAGCGGCCGCACGGTGGTGTTGTCCTCGCACCGCCTCGAGGAGCTCGAGCGCATCGCCGACGATGTATCGGTCCTGATCGGAGGTCGAGTGCGCTACAGCGGAGCGATGGCGAACCTGCGAAGCGAGGGCTCGACTGTTGCGGCAGCGCTCGAGACCATGCTGGTCGAGGACCGCATGACCCCCAGCCGGGGAGAATCGCCGACTTGAGGCTGGTCTCGGCCATCCTGCGACGCGACTGGGCGATCGAGCGCACCTACCAACTCCGCCTGGTGTTGCGGGTCACCGATGTCGCGTTCATCGCTGCAGCCGTCTACTTCGTGTCCCTCATGGTCGAGGATCCGGCATCGCTGTCCGATTACGGCGGCAACTACTTCGACTTCGCGCTGGTCGGTCTCGCAGTCACCTCTTTCGCCGGAGTGGGTCTGGCATCCTTCGGCGAATCCCTGGCCAGGGAGCAGAACACAGGTACGATCGAGTTGCTGCTGGCATCGCCCGCACCGATCGCCCAGCTCATGATGGGCATGTTCGCTCTGCCGTTTCTTCTCGCGACGGTGCAGGTCGTCGGACTGCTCGGGTTCGGCATCGGCGTGGCGGGAAGCGGCATCCCGCTGGGTGGACTCGCCATTGCGGTTCCGGTGTTGTTGCTCACCACGGCCACGTTCGCCGCTGTCGGCATCGCGATCGGGGGCATGATGTTGCTGGTCAAGAGAGGCGATCCGATCTCGGGACCGTTCTACCAGGCGAGCATGCTGCTCTCGGGGGTCATCGTGCCGATCGACCTGTTGCCCGACTTCCTGCGTGTCATCAGCTGGATGCTCCCCGCGACATGGGGCATCCGGGCCACGAGGGAGTTGCTGCTCGCCGGTGCCGGATGGCGCGACGTCGCGCCCGAGGTACTCGTGCTGACGGGCTTCACCATCGTCATGTTGCCCCTGTCGATCCTCGCGTATCGCTGGTGCCTGCGCGCTGCGGTGCGCACCGGTGTTCTCGGCAGCTATTAGAACCGGCCATCCGGTCACGTCGCTCGACCCCGGGCGCCGAGGGAATCCTAGATGGGTACCGCGCAGAAGCGTTCCCGCTCATCGACGCCGAGTCCGATGATCGCGACATCGGGGTCGTGGGTGAGGAACAGCCTCCCGTCACGAGCGACCAGATCCTCCAACAGCGCCTGCTTCTCGTCCACCAGGAGCTCTGGATACCTGTCATAGCCCATCGTGATCGGTACGTGAACCCACGCAACTCCAGGGATCAGATCGCCGGCGAACACGAGCGGTCCCTCGTGGGTCGTCACCTCGGTGAGCATG
>CAYVYG010000059.1:0-6954 GCA_964454385.1 uncultured Microthrixaceae bacterium | reverse complement strand
GACCCGGGGTGTGGCCCTGGGAGAAGTGGAAGCGGTAACCGGAACCGAGAGTCCTCGAGGTGTCCGAGTCGACGACCTCCAGGCGTCCGGTGCTCCCGATCAGCTCCGGAAGACCCGTGATGAACGAGGCACGATCACGCAGGTGCGGGCGGCGCGCACGCTCGAGAGCGGCCTCGCTGATCACGTAACCGGCTTCGTCGAAGACCAGCGAGCGCTCCACGTCCGGCTGCCAGCTCCGCAGCAACCCTCCCGCATGGTCGAAGTGCAGGTGGGACAACACGATCACGTCGATGTCACGAGGTGCCAATCCCAGGCGGGAGAGGCTCTCGAGGAGGACGTGGTGGTCCTCGACGACCCCGTAGCGGCGCCGCATGTCGGGTTCGAAGAAAGCACCGATGCCGGCTTCGAACAACACGTTGCGACCGCTGTTCTCCCGGACAAGGAGGGCTCTCGTCGCGAGCGGAATGGCGTTGTCCGCATCCGCTGTCGCCCAGCGGGACCACAGGGCCTTGGGCGCGTTGCCGAACATCGCTCCACCATCGAGACGTTGCGTGTTGCCTTCGATCACCCGGAGCTCCACGGTCGCACCATAGGTGAAGTCGAGAGACGAGGGCGCGGGATCGGGTGGCCGGGTTGGGTCGTTCGGTCCTCGGCGTGGTCCCAGAGGATCATCGTGGTGGTCCGAGCGGCCCTTGTCGCTCCAGAATGCGCACGGCGTTCCGAAGACCACAACATGATCGACCTGAGAGCTCCGAAGTCGAAGCGAGCTGATGATCACCTCTCTGAGCGACGTGGTGTACTCCCCCGACCGGAACCGCTGCCAGCGGCACTCCACGACGGCCGTTGCATCCAGGTCGCACTGGACCCCGGAACAGGCGAGTACCGCTTGGCGATCGTCTGAGCACACGACCCGGTGCGACACACCTGATCGAATCCGACCGGTCTGTTCGGAGCGCGGCCAGCAGGCCGGTCGGTTTCTCCTCCCGAACCACACCCATCCGATACCCCGATACCACCAACCCCAACCCAACGAATACCCCATCCCAACCCCAGCGACAGCGGCCCGGAAACCCCACCGGGTCGCTGTCGCGCGCGGCGGGTGGCCTCCCGGAGCGAGGTCTGCAGGTCGAGGTCTGCAGGTCGAGGTCTAGAGGTCCTCGAGGTGCGCGGTCTCGTTGAACGCCGTCACGGTGGCGCTGACCACACCGGACCGCGAGCCCACGTCCAAACGTGTGATCGACGCGTTCGACAGCCGCAGCCTCCAGGCGACCTGGTCCTCGACGCCGAGTGCCCACGTCAACGCGGCCTTGATCGGCGACACGTGGCTCGCGATCACGATGGTCCCGCCGGGATCGCGGCTCACCCACTCGAACAGGCCCTCGGACACCCGCGCCGTCACAGATTCCAGCGTCTCACCTCCCGGGGGTGCGAAGCCCGGTTCCTCGCGCCACCTGCGCCAGACATCTGCCGGCACGTCCGACAACAGGCGGCCGTCCCAGCTCCCATAGTCCAGCTCCACGAAACGTCCGTCGAGTTGGACTGATGGTGTTTCATCACCTCCAACTGCGTCTGCGATCGCCTCCGCCGTGCGGACGCAACGAACCAGGGGCGAGCTCACCACGACCGGCGCTGTTCCCTGGGTGACCCGGCGCAGCACCTCCGCTGTAGCCCGCACCTGACGCGCCCCGAGGTCGTCCAGATCGGTGTCGTGACGACCCGAGAGCCGGCCCTGGGCGTTGTGGGCGCTGCGTCCATGGCGCACCAGGAACACCCTGGTCACTGAGTCCGGCAGGGGTAGAGAGTCCGGCAGGGTCAGAGGGTCCGGCAGGTTCACGGAGTCCGCCGGCACACGGTCGCTCAGCACCCGGATCGCTCCTGTCCCACCACGGCCCGATCCAGCTGGCCCGTTCGCCAGAACCGCTCGCGACGTGCACCGTCGGACAGCCCGAATCGCCGGTAGATCCATACCATCAGGACGAGGCCCAGGCTCTCGAGCACCAGAGCCCACCAACCCCGGCTCGCCTCGGGTGCCCGATCGGCTCCGAAGCCGAATCCCAGGAACGGCCACCAGAAGGTCTGGGGCCGGTTGAACACCGCGTCGAGCACCAGGTGGAGGTACATGCCGATCGGCAATCCGAGCCATTGCCTGCGCACCAAGCGCCGAGCGCGGGTCAGCGCCATGATGAAGGCGAGGACCGCCGTGGGTGCCACCAGAGCGTGCAGCGGTCCCACTCCGAAGGGGAGCTCGATCACCGGGATCACAGCGCCCAGCGCGACCAGGCGGTAGTCGATCATCGGCGAGCGGAAGACCACGAAGGTGATCGCCACCGCTGCAGCGGCGAACCAGATCAGCACAGCGGCGCCACTGCTTCGTTCGCCAGGTCGGATCCATCGGCGAACGGGCGATCAGCCGGAGACGCCTCTGCGCGGTGGGAAGCGGCCGCAGCGATCAACGCACGAGGATGCGTCCGCATTCGGGACAGTTCACGATCTCGTCGTCGGGTGCACGACGTATCTGCTCCAACTGGGCAGAAGGGATCTCGAGATGACAGCCCTCGCAACGGGAACGGACCAGTCTCGCCACTCCCACACCGCCCAGGGATCTCCGCAGTGCGACGTACTGCTCGACCACCTCGGGGTCCAGCCCGTCGAGCTTCTCGGCGCGCCCGGCGGAGACCTGTTGGATCTCGTCGTCCACAGCGGACTCCGCGTCGGCCAGACGGGCGTTCGCTGAGTCCATGGAAGCCTTCGCGTCGTCCAACGCGAGCCGGTGCTCGGCGAGAGCGATCTCCAGGGGTTCGGACTTCTCGAGCAGCTCGATCGCCTCGTCCTCGAGGGCGCTCTGACGTGCTCTCAGCGATTCGAGGTCAGCCTGGTACGCCTCGAGCTCCTTGGCTGCGGTGACGGTACCCCCGTAGAGCATCCGCTCCGCTTCGGCCGCGCGCTGCTCGACACTTGATGCCTCGTCCTCGGCCGCCCGTTCGGCGGTGCGGATCTCGGTGAGCCGGGCGAAGGTTGCCGCAACCTCGGCCTCGCGTGACCCAACGGCGTCCCGCGCCTGTTCCACCTCGGTGCGTTCGGTGAGCGTCTCACGGCGGTGACGAAGTCGATCGAGTGTGGTGTCGATCTCCTGAAGACCGAGCAGGTTGTCGAGCGGGCCCACGGTCTCGCAGGCTAGTTCGCGCGGGGATCGGTCCCGGGCCGCCGTTGAAGTTCGCCGGCCACCCCACACAGTCGTCCCTCTCAGTCATCGTCACGCGAGCGCGAGGATCCGGTGGATCCGCTCCATCCGTCGGGTATCCGATTCCCGCCCCGAACAGACGGCGGCTCGGCAAAGCCGATCACCGGCGCGCCTTCGAGGTAGCTCGCCATGAACCGCTGCCACACGATGCCCGCGGTGCGACCGCCTTGGGGGTTGCTGCGCAGGGCGGACTGCTGGTCCAGGGGATCACCGATCCACACCGCTGTCGACAGGTGCGGTGTGAACCCGACGAACCACACGCCGGTGTTGGCGTTGCCCCCCACCTCGACAGTGCCGGTCTTGCCAGCTGCAGGCTGGCCGTTGGGCAACCTGCAGCGGGTGCAGGTTCCTCCGGTGATGACCCCCTCCATCGCCTCGATCGCCTGACGGGCGTTCTCGACGCGGATCACCTGTTCGTCGACCGGTTCGTACTGGAACAGCACCTTGCCGTCGCGATCGGTCACCCGGTCCACGAAGTGCGCCGGGTTGCGCCGGCCGTCGTTCTCAATCGTGCCGTACGCATCGGCCATGTCGAGAGGGGTGACCAGGGCATCGCAGCCGATCGTGAAACACGGGGGACGCACGTGAGCGGGATCCAGGGGCCCCGGCGCGATGCCCAGCTCGACCGCGGTGTCGCGCACGGCGTCGTAGCCGACCGCCGATTGCAGTCGCATGAACGCGCAGTTGTTGGATCTCTTCAGATGGCTCTCGAGGGGTTGCTGACCCTTGGTCGGGCAATCCTTCGGATACGTGCGGCTTACCGGCTTGATCCCCCACAACTGCTTCATCTTCGTGGGAGCCGGGTCCCCTGCGATGGTGTCACGGATCGTATAGCCCTGCTCGAGAGCCGCGATCATCGTGAAAGGCTTGAACGCGGATCCCGAGCTGAACCCACCCTGACCGGACCGCTCCCCCTTGACCGGATCGCCGATCTCGATCGGCACGCCGTCACGCTCCACCTCACCCACGATCGCTCGCACGGCGCCGGTCGACGGCTCGACCGCAGCCAACGCCACCGCGGTGCGTGGATCGTTCGAAGCGATCGGATTGTCCGCTGCAGCCGCCTCGGCCAGCGCCTGCGCCCGCGAGTCGATGGTGCTCGTTATCTGCAGGCCGCCGTTGAATATCAGATAGCGACGCTGTTCGATTGTCGGGGCCAGCCAGTCCGCGTCGAGCAGCTCGTCGCGGATCTTGCGCTCCACGTAGCTGAGAGAGCTGCTGTCACGGGCTGCGGTGCGTCCGTAGACCTGGCTCGGCACCGGCAGCTCGTCCACGAAGGCCACCTGGTCCTCGTCGAGGAGGCCCTCGGCCTGCATGCGACCGAGCGCAACGTGCCGGCGGCGCTTCGCGAGCTCGGGGTTCTTGAGCGGGTCGTAGTTGGTGGGGTTCTTGATAAGCGACGCGAGCAGCGCGGCCTCCGCGTAGTTCAGCTCCGAGGCGGACTTGTCGAAGTAGGTCCGTGCCGCCGCCTCGACCCCGTAGGCGCCCTGGCCCAGGTACACCTGGTTCAGGTACTGCTGCAGGATGATGTCCTTGCACTGGCGCTTGGTCGCATCACCGCACAACTGGTCCTCCAGTTGAACCGCGAGCGAGGCCTCCTTGAGCTTGCGCTGGATCGTCCGTTCGTTGCCGACCAGGTTCAACTTGACCAGCTGCTGGGTGATCGTCGAACCACCCTGTTCGACGTCACCGGCAGCCGAGTTGGCCTTGATCGCCCGAAGGACCCCGCGTGCCGAGACACCGCCATGTTCGTAGAAATCCGCATCCTCCACCGCCAATACGGTGTCGATCAGCTCCTGGGACATCTGCGACAGGGGCACAACGATGCGGTTCTCGGTGCCTCGCAGGGCGCGGACCGGATTGCCGGCGGGATCGAGGATCGTCGAACCCTCGGGAAGGGTGGGCAACTTGATGCGCGAGCGCGGTTCGAACGACACCGCATCGGACATGCCTGCCACCTCGGGGACCATCTGCGCCGCCACGAGGCCGATCGCCAACACGCCGAGCGCGGTGATGGCGAGAAACCTTCCGAACAGATGGAGTCCGCGGCGCATCTTCTCCTCATCGGGGCGAGCGGGACCGAATCAAGCTACAACAGCGCCCAGGGAACCATCGGTCACCGCACACACCTCCGGCCGGTCGCCACTGTTTGCGCTGAAGCAGCGATCAGAAGTCCTCGTCGAAAGCGACGTCTCCCCCCACGCCCACCTGGTAGGACGAGACGGTCCGCTCGAAGAAGTTGGTGAGCTCCTGGACGTCCTGGAGCTCCATGAATCCGAACGGGTTCTTCGAGCCCCACCTGGTGGGCAACCCCAACATGGTCAGGCGCTGATCGGCGACGTACTGCAGATACTCCCGCATGTCGGCGAGCGGCATCCCCGCGATGCCCTCGCTGAGCAGGTCCTCGGCGAAGGCGTACTCGACCTCCACGGCTTCGCGGACCATGTCGTCCACACGGCAGGCGAGGTCGTCGTCGAACAGCGCGGGATCCTCGCGGCGCACCTGGTCGATGACCTCGAACGCGAAGGCCATGTGGGCCGACTCGTCCCGGAACACCCAGTTGGTGCCCGACGCCAGTCCGTTGAGCAGCCCCTTGGAGCGCAGGAAGTACACGTACGCGAACGCCCCGAAGAAGAACAGACCCTCTATGCAGGCCGCGAAGCAGATCAGGTTCAACAGGAACTGCTTGCGCTCCTCGCGGCTGTGCAGCGCGTCCAGGGAGTTGATCGAGTCGATCCAACGGAAGCAGAACCTGCCCTTGGCGGCGATCGAGGGGATGTTCTCGATCGCGTCGAACGCCTGACGCCGTTCGTCCAGATCAGGGATGTAGTTGTCGAGCAGCGTGAGGTAGAACTGGACGTGCAGCGCCTCCTCGTAGAGCTGGCGGCTCAGGTACATCCGGGCTTCGGGCGAGTTGACGTGGCGGTAGAGGTTGAGCACCAGGTTGTTCGACACGATCGAGTCACCGGTCGCGAAGAACGCCACCAACCGGTTGATCATGTGACGCTCGGCCGGCAGCAGCTTGCGCTTCAGGTCCACAATGTCATCGGAGAAGTCGATCTCCTCGACGGTCCAGGTGTTGCGGATCGCGTCGCGGTACATCTCGTAGAACTGGGGGTAGCGCATCGGCCGCAGGGTCAGCCTGAACCCGGGATCCAACAGGTTCGACGCCTCGTCAGCGGCGTCCGGCGGACGTTGGTCGGGTTCCGGAGCTCCGAGCGGGCCGCGCGGCCTCGGGTCGTCCTCCAGCGAAACGTTCTCGGCGAGTGCCATGGTCGTTCTCCTCCTCGGGTTCAGCTGTGGGGTCTGTCGGCTGCTTGCAGGCTGTCGTTCACCGGCAGGCTCTGGCTCACCGGCAGGCTCTGGCTCGCTGGCAGGCTCTGGCTCACTGGCATGCCTCGCAAGACTCGGGGTTCTCCAGAGAGCATGCGACCGACTCCTCGTCGGAGTAGGCCGAGATCGCCTGGTTCGCCGGCAACCGGGCCGGCTCCCCACCGTCGGGCGTGGCGCCGGTACCACCTGTCTGACGGATGCGCGTCGCGGGCCGCGAGCGCAGGTAGTAGGTGGTCTTGAGCCCGGACTTCCATGCGTGCAGGTACATCGACGAGAGCTTCCCGATGCTCGGCGACTCCATGAACAGGTTGAGCGACTGGGACTGATCGATGAACGCTCCCCGGGCGGCTGCCATGTCGATCAGCGACCTCATGGGTAGC
>CAYVYG010000058.1:0-12430 GCA_964454385.1 uncultured Microthrixaceae bacterium | reverse complement strand
GCCTGAACATGACCGCCTTTTCGATCACCGATCATCTCGACATCGGGATCATGAGCTGTCCCGACGTGGTGCCCGAACCGGCGCGCATCGCGGATGAGATCCCCAATGCGCTCAGCGAGCTCGAGGCGGCCGTGTGAGACCGCTGCCCCGGGCAGCGGTGAGGTGGCCGTGCCGGATCAGCCGGATCAGAACTGGGTCTCGATGGTCCTGTTCAGGCGACGGTTGGCGGCCCGCAGGTGGCGTTCGACGTCGTAGATGGAACCGAGCAGGTCTTCGGCATCTGTGCCACGGAGCTCCTCGGCGGCCGCCTCGAGGCGCTCGAACATCTGCTCGAGGGTCGATGACAGCGACAGCAGGTCTGCCTGCAGGGACATCTGAACGTTCTAGCAGCAGATGGCCCCGTGATCGCCTCGCACCAGGGTCCTGATGCTCTGCCTGCATCACGGGTGCCTGCAACACGGGTGCCTGCAATCCGCTGGTGGGGCGACGTGAGTCTCGGTACGGTCATCGGGTGCCTGCCCGAGACCAGACGAACCCCGGGGACGGGAAGCTGCTCGTGCAGCTCGACCTCCGCGGCCGCGACGACCCGTGTGCCGCACTGGCGATACCCGACCCCGACGCGGAGCGGCCCACCGAGGCGGTGCGCTCGATCATCGAGGACGTTCGCGTCCGTGGCGACCGCGCGCTGATAGATCTGACCGAGCGCTTCGACGGCGTGAGGCAATCGAGCCTACGGGTGCCGCGAAGCGACCTCAGCGGTGCCCTGGCGCAGCTGGATCCCGAGGTGCGTTCGGCGCTGGAGCTCGCAGCCGGTCGGATACGTGCGCACCACGAGGCGCAGCTCGGAGAAGATGTCACCCACAGAAGCGATGGGGTGGTGGTGACGACCACCACCCGGGCGGTGCGGTCGGCGGGCTGCTACGTCCCCGGCGGTCGGGCCGCATACCCCTCCACGCTGTTGATGACCGCGATCCCTGCCCTGGTCGCAGGCGTCGAGCGGGTGGTGGTCTGCGTACCACCCGATGCGCGCACCGCTTCGGTGGCACCGGTGACCCTTGCCGCTGCGGCGGTCGCAGGCGTCGACGAGCTGTACGCGGTCGGCGGGGCCCAGGCGATCGCAGCCCTGGCCTACGGCACCGAGTCGATCGGGGCGGTCGACGTGGTCTGCGGCCCCGGCAACCTCTACGTGGCGGTGGCCAAGCAGCAGGTCGCCGGTCACATCGGTGTGGCGGCCGCGTTCGCGGGACCCTCAGAGGTGGTGGTCCTCGCCGACGGGACCGTCGATCCCGATCTGGTGGCGATCGACCTGATGCTGCAGGCCGAACACGGCCCGGACGGACTCGCCTGGCTGGTCACCTGGGAGCCTCGGGTGGCGGTGGCGGTCGAGCGGTCGCTCGCGCGGCTCATAGGGTCAGCCGACCGGCGCGACGACATCCGCTCGACGCTCGCCCGTTCGGGGTACTCGGTGCTGGTCGACTCACCCGAGGCAGCGATCCGGGTGGTCGACGAGGTGGCACCGGAGCACCTGGAGCTGCTGTGTGATGATGCGGCATCGATGGCGGCACGGGTGCGCAACGCCGGTGCGGTGTTCTGCGGACCGTGGTCACCCGCGTCGATCGGTGACTACCTCGCGGGACCCTCGCACGTGTTGCCCACCCACCGCAGCGCCCGCTTCGCGTCGGCTCTCGGAGTCGACGACTTCCTCAAGCACGTCCACGTCGTGACCGCCACGCCCGACGGCCTCGCCGCGGTTGGTCCGGCCACGGTCTCCCTAGCCGATGCAGAGGGACTGGGTTGCCACGCCGAGTCGGTGAGGATGCGCCTGGAGAGGATCCCCGGAGCGAGCCTCGGCACCGGCGGTGAGCGAAGAGGTGCACAAGATGAGGAGGGGTCGTGACCGGCCCGTCCGAGCCCGCGGCCCGGGCCGACCGGCCCCGGATCCGCGACGATCTCGCGCTGATGGAGGGCTACCACTCACCACAGCTCGACGTGGCGGTGCGCCTCAACACCAACGAGGCCCCCGAGCCGCCACCCCCGGAGTTCACCGCGGCCCTCGCTCAACGACTGGCCGACATCGAGTGGAACCGGTACCCGGATCGCAATGCAGTCGATCTCCGCGGCGCGATCGCGACGCTGGAATCCCCCGGGGTGCCCGGTGGACTGGACAGCGACCAGGTGCTCGCCTTCAACGGATCCAACGAGGCGCTGGCTTCGATCTGCCTCGCCTACGGGGGAGCCGGGCGGACCGCGATCACCTTCGAGCCGACATATGCGCTGCACTCCCACATCGCCCGTCTGAGCGGGACCGCGGTCGATTCGGGATGGCGTACCGATGACTTCGCGCTCGACCTCGCAGAGGTGCGGCGTCTGATCGATCGAGCCCGGCCGGCGATCACGTTCCTGTGCTCACCGAACAACCCCACCGGTGGCGCCGAGCCCAACGAGCGGGTGGAGGCCGTCCTCGCGATGGTGGAGCGCGTGGGTGGCCTGTTGGTGGTGGATGAGGCCTACGGGCAGTTCGCCCCGCAGAGCGCGCTCGCTCTCCTGGACGAACAGCGGCCGTTGGTCGTGACCAGGACCTTCTCGAAGACCTGGTCGGCCGCTGCGCTGCGGCTCGGCTACGTCATCGGACCCTCCTGGATGATCACGGACCTCGAGGCGGTCGTGTTGCCCTACCACCTGGACGCGGTGAAGCAGGCCGCCGGGGTCCTCGCGCTCGAGTACCGCGACCAGATGGACCTGCGGGTGTCGCACCTCGTCGAACAGCGGGGGAGGGTCGCTGCGGCTCTCGAGGACCTTGCGGTCGAGCAGTGGCCATCGGATGCCAACTACATCCTGTTCCGCCCGTCGCGGGTCGACGGCGAGGAGGTGTGGCGGCGTCTCGTCGAGGCGGGGGTGCTCGTGCGCAACTGCGCGAGCTGGCCGGGTCTCGCCGGTTGTCTCCGGGTCACCCTGGGCACCGCCGAGGAGAACGACCGGTTCCTGCACGCCCTCGGCGCCGTCACCGGCTGATGAGTCGGCGCGCTCGATGACGTGTCGGGTTGCCCGTACACCGCTGCGCCATGATCCCTCCCCGGGCTGTTCCCGTTGCAGGAAGCATCGGCGGACCTGCGAAGCTGTGGGGGTGAGCAACTCCACAGCACGATCGGCCAAGAGCTCGCGCAGCACCGCGGAGACCACGATCTCGGTCTCGTTGACCGTCGAGGGCACCGGCAGCACCGATTGCGCCACCGGCCTCGCGTTCTTCGACCACATGCTCGACCAACTCGGGCGTCACAGCGGCATGGACCTCGAGGTCGCAGCGGAGGGCGACCTCGCCGTGGACGCCCATCACACCGTGGAGGACACCGGGATCCTGGTTGGCTCCGTGCTGGCCGATGCACTCGGTGACCGCCGCGGCGTGCGCAGGTTCGCGTCGATCCGTGTGCCCCTCGACGAGGCCCTGGTGGAAGCGGTCGTGGACCTCTCGGGCAGGCCGTACGTCTTCTACGACGTCGTACCCCCGGGCCAGAAGATCCTCGGTGATCCTCCCTTCGACCCGCAGCTGATGGAGGAGTTCTGGCGTGCCTTCGCGGGTCGGGCCGAGATCACCCTGCACATCCAGTTGATCCGGGGCAACAACACCCACCACATCATCGAGGCGTCGGTGAAGGCCGTGGCTAGGGCACTGCACGACGCGGTGCGTATCGAGGGCGACCGGGTTCCCTCCACCAAGGGCCTGCTGTGAGCCTGCCTGTCCCGGCGGTGCCCGGACAGCGGGTTCCCTCCACCAAGGGCCTGCTGTGAGCCCGCCCGTACCGGCGGTGCCCGGACAGGAGGTGCGCATCGCGGTCCTGGACTACGGGATCGGGAACCTGCGCTCGGCGGAGAAGGCGCTGCGTCACGTGGGTGCCGACGCCTTCTTGACCTCGGATCCCCGGGAGGTAGCCGGAGCGGACGCCACCGTGCTGCCCGGTGTCGGCGCGTTCGGGCGCTGCCGGGAGGCCCTGCACGAAGCGGGGCTCGACGAGGTGGCCCTCGACGCGGTCGCCTCGGGCAAGCCGTTCCTCGGCATCTGCGTGGGGATGCAACTGCTCTACGACGGTTCGCAGGAGGCGCCCGGTACGGTGGGCCTCGGTGTCCTCCCAGGGACCGTCGTGGCCCTGCCCGGCGGTGTCCGCCACCCCCAGATGCAGTGGAACCGCCTGGTCGCACGCGGTGAGTCCCCGCTGCTCGAGGGTCTCGGCGAGTCGCCCTGGATGTACTTCGTACACAGCTTCGCGCCCGAGCTGACAGTCCATACCATCGCCACCTGCGACTACGGGGGAGAGGTGGTGGCGCTCGCTCAGCGCGACAACGTCTTCGCCACGCAGTTCCACCCCGAGAAGTCCTCCACGTCGGGGCTCGCGCTGCTCGCGAACTTCGTGCGCCTCACGGCACTGCGCGGCGCCGGGCCCGCGCCGGACGACGGTGCCGCGCGCGCCGGGGTCGAACCGGGCGCCGCGCCGGCGGGTGGTCGCTGATGGAGCTGTACCCGGCGATCGATCTACTCGGTGGGCGTTGCGTGCGCCTCTACCAGGGCGACTACGAACAGGTCACCCACTACGGCGATGATCCGGTTGAACAGGCGTTGGTGTTCGAATCGCTCGGTGCACCCTGGATCCACGTGGTCGACCTGGACGCGGCGCGCGACGGGACACCGGTCAACCGCGACGTCATCGGCCGGGTCGCAGACGCTGTGGGGGTGCCGGTCCAGACCGGTGGTGGGGTCCGTGACGACTCGGCGGCCGAGGCGCTGTTCGAGCTCGGCGTCGCGCGGGTGGTTCTCGGAACAGCGGCCGTGGAGGACCCCGGGCTGCTCGAGCGTCTCGCTTCCCGGTTCCCGGTCGCGGTCGGGTTGGACGCCCGGGGCGGTGAGGTCTCGGTACGGGGCTGGCGCGAGGGCTCGGGTGTGGTGTTGGCCGACATGGTGCGCCGAGTGTCCGACAGCGGTGCAATCGCGCTCGTGGTCACCGAGATCGGCAGGGACGGGACGCTGCAGGGGCCCGACACCGGTGGTCTCGGCGAGGTCCTCGGGGCGACCGACCTGGAGGTGATCGCCTCGGGCGGCGTCGGCAGCCTCGCGGATCTGGCGGACCTGGCGGCGATCGAGACCGACGGCAAGCGCCTCTCGGGTGTGATCGTCGGCCGGGCGCTCTACGAGGGCTCGTTCGATCTGACCGAGGCGATCGAGGCGGCCCGGCCATGACAGGCGCTGCGGTCGACCGGAGGGCCGCCGGTTCGTGGGGATGTGGGTCGTGATCACAGCGAGGGTGGTTCCGTGCCTCGACGTCGACGCCGGCCGGGTCGTCAAGGGGGTCAACTTCGTCGACCTGCGCGATGCGGGGGACCCCGTGGAGCTGGCCGCCCGCTATGACCGCGAAGGCGCCGACGAGCTCGTGTTCCTCGACATCACAGCGTCCTCCGAGCAGAGGGAGACCACCATCGAGATGGTCCGCCACGTGGCCGAGGAGGTGTTCATACCATTCACCGTGGGCGGAGGGATCCGCTCGGTGGAGGACGCACGCCGGATGCTGCGCGCCGGCGCCGACAAGGTCGCAGTGAACACCGCTGCGGTCGAGCGGCCTGAGCTGATCTCGGAGATCGCGGCCGAGTTCGGTGCCCAGTGCGTCGTCGCGGCCGTGGATGCCCGCAGGCGCCGTCCCGTGACGCCTGAGGGGGGCCCGGATGCAGCCACGGATGCAGCCCCGGCCTTCGAGGTGTTCATCCACGGCGGGCGCACCCCCACCGGGATCGACGCTCTGGTGTGGGCCCGTCGGGTGGTGGATCTGGGTGCCGGAGAGATCCTGCTCACATCGATGGACCGCGACGGCACCCGCGAGGGCTTCGATTGCGAGCTCACCGCCGCGGTGTCAGCCGCGGTCACCGTGCCGGTGATCGCCTCGGGAGGCGTGGGCACCCTCGACCACCTGGTGGAGGGCGTGGTCGTCGGCCACGCCGACGCGGTGCTCGCGGCGTCGATCTTCCACTTCGGGGAGCACTCCGTCGCCGAGGCCAAGGCGGCTATGGCGGCAGCGGGGATCCCCGTGCGGATGCAGTAGGGCCAGCACAGCCAGGACCAGCACAGCCAGGGCCAGCACAGCCAGGGCCAGCACAGCCAGGGCCAGCACAGCCAGGACCAGCACAGCCAGGACCGGGATCACATGGACCTTCGAATCTTCACCGAACCCCAACAGGGCGCCCGTTACGCAGACCTGCTGGCTGTGGCCCGACGAGCCGAGAGCCTCGGCTTCTCGGGTTTCTTCCGATCGGATCACTACCTGTCAATGGGTGGGGTCAGTGGCCTGCCCGGTCCGAGCGATGCCTGGGTGACCCTGGCGGGCCTCGCCCGGGACACCTCGACGATCCGCCTCGGCACGTTGGTCACCGCGGCCACCTTCAGGCTTCCCGGGCCGTTGGCGATAGAGGTCGCGAACGTCGACGACATGTCGGGCGGGCGTGTCGAGCTCGGCATCGGGGCAGGTTGGTACGAACAGGAGCATCTGGCCTACGGGATCCCGTTCCCATCGCAGCGCGAGCGCTTCGACCGCTTGGAGGAGCAACTCGAGGTGATCACCGGTCTCTGGTCGACTCCCGGGGGTGAGACCTTCGAGCACACGGGTGCCCACTACCGGCTCTCGGAGTCCCCGGCCCTGCCCCGGCCGGTGCAGTCACCTGCTCCACCGGTGATCATCGGCGGTCTGGGCCCGAAGCGCACCCCCGCGCTGGTGGCACGCTTCGCGGCGGAGTACAACGTGCCCTTCGTCGACCCCGCGACCACCGCGGCGCTGGGCAGGAACGTCGACCGGGCCTGTGAAACGGCCGGCAGGGACCCGGCGTCGGTGCTGCGGTCCGCGGCACAGGTCGTGTGCGTGTCGGATGACCGCGACACCCTGCAGCGCAGGGCCGGGGCCATCGGGCGCCGTCTCGATGACGACCTCCGGCGCAACGGGATCGCCGGCAGCGTCGCGGAGGCCGCCGTCAGGGTGGCGGAGCTCGCAGACGCGGGCATCGAGCGGCTCTACCTGCAGGTGCTCGACCTCGCGGACCTCGACCACCTCGACGAGCTCGCTGGCATACGCCCCTGACCCGCCGGCGCAACGCGAGCCGTGCGCGCCGTGCCCGACGTGCTGCGCGGTCGTGGCGGCCCCGGTGCTCTGGTAGCGTTGGGGCCACATGGCACACAGCGATCACCAAAGCGCGGATCAGGAACCCACCGCAGGCGGTGCGTCCTCGGGGCGTGACAAGCTCCCGGTGAGGATGCTCTCGGATCGCATCCTCGTGTCCACCGACAAGGGCCCGGGCGAGCGGCGCACGAACAGCGGGATCCTCATCCCGGCGACAGCACAGCTCGCCAAGCGCCTGGCCTGGGCCGAGGTCAGGGCCGTGGGCCCCAGCGTGCGCGCCGTCCAGGAGGGCGACAGCGTCCTGTACAACCCCGAGGAGACCTACGAGGTGGAGGTGCGCGGCGACACCTTCGTCATCCTGCGTGAGCGTGAGCTGCACGCAGTCGCCTCCGAACGCCTGGAGGAGGGCCACACCGGCCTGTATCTCTGAGCCGGCCGGCGCACCCTACGATTGGGTGGATGTCCCCCGCCGCCATCCCGATCCAGATCCGCGAGGCAGATCTGGAAGCCATCCGGTACGACGACGACGGCCTCGTGGCGGCGATCGTGCAGGACCAAGAGACGCGGGCCGTGTTGATGATGGCCTGGATGAACGAGCAGACCCTGCGGATGAGCCTCGAGCAGGGCCGCACGGTCTTCTGGTCGCGGAGCCGTTCCGAGGTGTGGCGCAAGGGCGACACCTCCGGCGACCGGCAGTTCATCCGCTCGGCGCACTACGACTGCGACGGCGACACGCTGTTGTTCCTGGTCGAACAGGAGGGAAAGGGCGCCTGTCACACCGGTGAGTTCTCCTGTTTCTTCCGTTCCTTCGGCACCGATGCCCCAGGCCTCGCCGGTGACCGAGCTCAAGGCAGCGGATCGGCGCGCTGATGAGCGCGATGGCCGACCCTGATCCATGACCGGCGGTGGCGGCGTGGTGCCGGACCTCGCCACGTTCCGGAAACTCGCGTCGCGGCACCGTGTCGTGCCGGTGATGCGCTCGCTGCTCGCGGATCTCACCTCTCCGGTGGCGGCGTTCATGCGGCTCTGCGGAAGCGACGAGGACGGACGCGCGGGATTCCTGTTGGAATCGGTCGACCACGGTGGTCGTTGGGACCGCTGGTCCTTCGTCGGGCGCGATCCCCGGGCCCGCATCGTCTCGCGTGGCGGGGTGGTCGAGCTCAGCGGCGATCTACCCGCAGGGCTGCCGGTGAACAGAGGTCTGCTGGCAACCCTCGAAGCGCTGCTCGAACGCTACCGCGCCCCTGATGCCGAACAGATCCTCGCGGCGTGCGACGGGCGATCGACGGACACCGGGTACGATCTACCGCCGCTGCACTCGGGGATCGTGGGATACCTCGGCTACGACGTCGTGCGCGAGGTCGAGAACCTGAGCGCTCCGCCTCCAGATGACCGCGCGTGGCCCGACGCGGTCGTGTCGGTGATCGGCGAGCTCGCTGCCTACGACCACTGGAACGCCCGCGCGACGCTGATAGCGAATGCATTCCTCGAGGGTGCACCCGACGAGGAGGCGATCGACCGTGCCTACCGGGATGCCTGTGATCGCCTGGAGCGCATGGCGATCGACGGGGCCAGCCCGATCACCGAGCCCCTGGTCGATCCGCCCACCGGCGACGAGCTCCCCCCGGAGGTGGTCTTGGGCATGTCGGGGGGTCGCTACCAGCAGGCCGTGGAGGTCGCGAAGGAGCACATCCGCGCCGGTGACGCGTTCCAGATCGTGATCTCCCAGCGCTTCGACGTCGAGACGACCGCTGATCCTCTCGATGTCTACCGTGTGCTGCGCCAGATCAACCCGTCGCCGTACATGTACTACGTGCGCGAGCCGGAGCTCACCCTGGTCGGGTGCTCGCCCGAGCCGATGGTGCAGCTGTTGGGCGACAGGGTCGTCTCACGGCCGATCGCCGGGACCCGGTTCAGGGGTGCGACCGACGAGGCGGACCGCAGGCTCGCAGCGGAGCTGAGCGAACACCCCAAGGAACGCGCCGAGCACGTGATGCTGGTCGACCTGGCACGCAACGACCTGGGCCGGGTCGTGCAGTACGGAACCTGTCGGATCGACGAGCTGATGACACTCGAGCGCTACAGCCACGTCATGCACCTGACCTCGCAGGTCTCGGGGACGATCGCTGCGGACCGCTCGCCGATCGACGTGCTGCGGGCGACCCTTCCGGCCGGAACGGTCTCCGGCGCGCCGAAGGTCTCCGCGATGGGGATCATCGATTCGCTCGAGGTGTCGCGCCGGGGGCCCTATGCGGGCGTGGTCGGCTACATGGACTTCTCGGGCAACATCGACACCGCGATCGCGATCCGCACGATGGTGCTCGAGACGAGTCCCACCGATGGGCTGCGCAGGGCATCGGTGCAGGCGGGGGCGGGGGTGGTCGCGGATTCCGATCCCGACGACGAGGAACTCGAGACCCGCAACAAGGCGAGGGCGCTGCTGGTCGCGATCCCGGCAGCGGAGCGGATGACCGACCAGCGCCGGGCCGCGAGCGGAGCCCGGAGATGAGCGAGGACGCGGTGCCCGAGAGCGGGATCGTGGTCGGTCGCTGGCCACGCGACGTGCTCGTGGTGCGCGGTCCCGATGCGATCAGCTATCTGCAGGGGCAGGTCTCCGCCGATGTGATCGGGCTCGACCCAGGTCAGTCGACGCTCGCGCTCCTCTTGGAGCCGAACGGGAAGGTGACGGTGCTGGTGCGTCTGTGGCGCACCGACGAGAACGTCGTGGTGGTCGACACCGACGCCGGAGCGGGCGACGCCGTGGAAGCACGGTTGCGCCGCTTCCTGTTGCGGGTGGAGGTGACCATCGACCGCCTCGAGTGGGATTGCGTGATCCTGCGCGGACCGGCGGCGACGCGGATCGTCGGCGAGCTCGATGTGTCAGGCGCGGAGCTCGTGGGCCTCGGCATGTGGCCGGGGATCGAGGGAGTCGATCTGCTCGGACCCGGCCTGAGCGTGTCCAGCGCGCAGCAGCGCAGCGATGTGCGAGCGGCGTCGCCCGGCGAGGTCGAGGCCATGCGGATCCGATCCGGATGGCCGGCTTTCGGAGCGGAGATCCGCCCCGGGGTGATCCCCGCCGAGATCGGCTCCTGGGTGATCACCGCTGCGGTCAGCTTCACCAAGGGCTGCTACGTGGGCCAGGAGCTGACCACCCGCATCAACAGCCGGGGTGGCAACGTCCCGCGGAACCTGCGCAGCTTCGAGCTGCCGCCCGGTGTGGTGGCATCGGTCGGCGATGGGATCGTGGTGGTCGACCGGGACGGGGCACCACTTGGCGACGCGCCGGTCGGAGAGGTCACCAGTGCGGTGACGGATCCCCGCAGTGGCACCGACGTGGCACTCGGCTACGTGAAGCGCTCGGTCGACGAGGAGGCGATCCTCGGCGTGGCCTGAGCGTCCGCCGGGTGGCTGCCGCCCGCCCGGGTCACCGGTCGGGCAGGCCCCCGAGCATCGGTGGGATCGGATCGGTGTGGGGCCAGCTGTGGGGGTCGTCCACAGTGCCGGCGGGTCCAGCGGAAAGCGGCGCCGTGGAGCCCAACGCCGTGGAACCCAAAGCCGTGGAACCCAACGCCGTGGAACCCAGCGAGTACGGGTCGGCTGCGCCGAGGTCAACCCCGTAGCCCTGGTCGGCCAGAGCCGCGACGGTCAACCGGCTGAGAGGCGCCGGGTCATCTCCGATGTAGCCGGTCATGAGCTCGTCGCCGAAGACCGATTCGCGCCAGTGCCCGAGCGCGGTGCCGGGGCCTCCCTCGTTCTCCACGGGCACGTACCCGTCGCCTCCGAGCTCGTCCCAGGCCGCCATCCCGGCCTGGCCGTTGTATCCCGGGTCGATCAGCAGGTCCGCGATGCGGCCCTGCAGGGTCCAGCTGGTCCCCAGGCCGAGCACGTGGCCCATCTCGTGGAGGATCACATCGCCGAGGCGTCCGGCGCCGGCGAGCATCGCCAGATCCGCGGTGTCGAACTCCATGATGCCGTAGTACGGCTGCCAGTGGCCCGATCGGATGAGGATCCCGCCTGCGGAACCGAGCACGTTGCCCGGCCCGTCGATCGGTTTGTCGCGTGCGTCTATCAGCACGTCGTCGACGGTCCCGCTGAACGCCGGTGCCCAGCCCAGGAACCCCGCCGGCAACTCGAGCGCGACGTCGGGGACCCCTGCGGTCACCACCTCCTCCCAACGGGCGGCCGCGTCCTCGAAGGCCTGGCGGAACTCGGGGGCCATCCCGGCATCGAGTCGCAAGGTGATCTCGTAGCCCTCCGTCGTCGCCGGGTCGACATCGATGCCGACCGAGGTGGACACCGGCGCGTAGTCGGCGTCGTCCACCTCGAGCGTGGCCGTGCGGGACTCCGCCGCGGGGATCTCGACCAGCACCGAGTCCCCCGAGTTGCAGGGCCGGATCACCCTGTCGGTGGTGCCGTCTCCGTCGAGGTCGACCCGACAGGTCAGCACTGCGCTGTCGGGGTCGGACACCACCCAGCGCAACACGCCGACCACCGGTGCTCTCGAGCGCTCGCTGACGAACCGCAACGAGTCGATCGAGGGTGGCCCGGGGTCCGGGGGAGGCCCGGGTGGGGGTGCGCACGCTCCGAGCAGCGCCACCGAGACCACTGCCGCGGAGGCCAGCACGGCCCTTCGCGCCCCGGCGGATTGCACCGCGGCTTTCGATGCGGCTTTCGATGCCCGTGCGAGCGTGCCCATAGACTTCCCCCGTTCGCCTGATCGATCCAGCCGGCAGCCTAGGCCAAAGAGGTCCGCGCATGCCGGGGCAACCAGTGCTCGATCGAGCGGGACCAAGCGCACCGAGTCCGACCGGAGAACGACCCGAGGGAGCCTCCATGAGTTCCACCAGCCGCTACGACCTGACCGACGACGATATGCCCAGGTCCTGGTACAACATCATCCCGGACCTGCCCGAGCCGCCTCCGCCGCCGCTGCACCCCGCGACCCACGAGCCGATCGGACCCGACGACCTTGCGCCGCTGTTCCCGATGGACCTGATCGCCCAGGAGGTCTCGACCGAGCGCTACATACCGATACCCGAGGAGGTCCTCGACGTCTACCGGCTCTGGAGGGCCACGCCGCTGCACCGGGCTCGTCGCCTGGAGCGCGCGCTCGACACCCCGGCGCGCATCTACTACAAGTACGAGGGCGTCAGCCCTGCGGGATCACACAAGCCGAACACAGCGGTCCCGCAGGCGTACTACAACGCGAAGGCCGGTGTGAAGCGCCTGACCACCGAGACCGGTGCGGGCCAGTGGGGCACCGCGCTGGCGTTCGCCGCCGCGCA
>CAYVYG010000057.1:0-12454 GCA_964454385.1 uncultured Microthrixaceae bacterium | reverse complement strand
CCCAGCGCCGCGATCAGCTCGCGGGCGAAGCCTTGCGGCATTCTGAGCGCCACCGTGTCGAGCCCGGCCGTGACCAGCGGGTGGATGCCGCAGTCCTCGCCCAGCTTCAGCACCAGCGTCAGCGGGCCGGGCCAGAATCTTTGCGCCAGCTCCAGCGAGGCGGCGTCGAAGACGGCGATCTTCCGCGCCATGTCGAGGTCGCAGACATGGACGATCAGCGGGTTGAAGCGCGGCCTGCCCTTGGCCTCGAAGACCGATCGGACCGCGTCGGGGTTCGTGGCATCCGCACCCAGGCCGTAGACGGTCTCGGTCGGGAACGCGACCAGCTCTCCGGCACGCAGGTACCGGGCAGCCGCATCGATGCCCTCACGGCTCGCTGCGAGCACCACGGTCTCGGGATCAGGGCGTCGCGTCATCGGCGGCGCACAATACCGTCGCCACCGCTTCGGACCACCCCGGCGGATGCTCACGGCTCCCGTCCACGGGTGACGCATCGCGTGGTGTCACCGCAGTGGCTCCGGCACCGGCTGTGGTCACCACCGCTCCCCCGGCAGCTAACCTGGCTCGGATGCCCGGGAGGTGGCCATGACGTCGACCATGTCGGACAACCCGGAGACCGCGAGCGAGCCCGGTTCACCCGGGACCACACTGGCGATCGACCCCGGGCCCTGGTGGAATCCTCTCGGAGCCCTGGCCCGTGGCGCCGGGGTCTTCCGCCGGGTCGAGAAGCGCCTCGCCCGCCAACCGCTCGCACGCCTGACCACGGTGGCTCCCCGCACCGCGAGGTGGGCAGCCGAGACCCTGCACCAGCGGGTGACCGACCCCGAGCCGGCCCGTCCGTTCATCCGGCTGACCCCTGCGCTGCTCGCGCAGGTGGCGATGGACGAGTCCGTGATGGCCCTTGCGGTCGGTCCGAACCGCTTCCCGAACCGCAGCGACTACGAACGGGTCGGAGCCGAGCTTGCACTCGCGGAGCAGCGTCTCGGGGACGCGGGGTTCCTGGACGACCCGGCGTCGTACCACGACGAGCCACCGTTGATGACCCACCCTGCGACCAGCGATGGATGGGCGCTCGGGCGCACCTACCGCAGGATCAGCTGGCCGAGCGGGTACCGGCCACCGATCGATCTGCCGGGGTGGGACCGCTGGGACTCCTTCGAGGCGAACCGCACCGCGTCGGCCTGGGTGATGGCCCGCGACGATCGGCCCCGTCCCTGGGTGGTGTGCATCCACGGTTTCGCGACCGGAGCACCCTTCAGCGACCAGTTCGCGTTCCACGTGAAGCACCTGCACGACGATCTCGGCATCAATCTCGCCGGGATCGTCCTGCCTGCTCACGGGTCCCGTCGGCCGAGCCCCATCTCCGGCGAGCAGTTCCTCAACTTCGACCTGATGCACGCGGTGCACGGCCTGTCCCAGTCGCTGTGGGACGTGCGCAGACTCCTGTCGTGGGTTCGCTCCCAGGACCCGCTGCGCCTCGGGGTGATCGGGGTTTCACTGGGCGGCTACGTCACAGCACTCGCCGCAGCGTTCGAACCCGGGCTCGACCTCGCCCTGGCAGGCATACCCGTGGTCGACTTCGTCGAGCTGTTCAAGCACCACTCACCGCGCCACGTCCACATGCGAGCCCTCGAACACCACGTCCTCGACGGCACCGCCGAAGATGTGATGTCGGTCGTGTCCCCGCTGAAGATGCCCGTCGCCACCCCCTCGGACGCTCGTGCGATCTTCGCCGGCATGGGCGACCGGATGGCCCCGCCCACCCAGGCGCGGCGCCTCTACCTCCACTGGGGCGATCCCGACATCTGCTGGTACCCCGGCAACCACGTGGGGTACCTGTGGGCCGACAAGGCCTGGTCGTTCGTGGACGACGTGCTCGAACGCCGTGGCTTCTTGAGCTCAGCGGACCAGCGTCCCGCAACCCCCTGAACCGAACCGAACAGACCCGGAGTGACATGACCGACCGGAAGAGAATGGTCGTGATCGGTGGCGATGCCGCCGGCATGACCGCGGCATCCCAGGCACGACGCATGCTCGATGCCGACCGACTCGAGATCGTGGCGTTCGAACGGGGCCCGCGGACCTCCTACGCCGCGTGCGGCCTGCCCTACCTGCTCGAAGGGCTCGTGGAGCAACCCGACGACCTCGTTGCGCGCACGCCCGGGGAGTTCGCGAAGCGCGACATCTCAGTGCACATCCACCACGAGGTCACATCCGTCGACGCCGACGCGCGCGCCGTGACGGTCAGGGATCTCGATTCCGGAAGCGAACGCGAAGAGGGTTGGGACGAGCTGGTGATGGCGACCGGCGCATCCGGCATCACTCCGCCGCTGCCGGGGATCGGGTCCCGGGGCATCTTCCAACTGCGCACGATCGACGATGCGGCCGCGATCGAAGCACGACTCGACAGCGGCGCACGGGATGCGGTCGTGGTGGGCGCCGGCTACATCGGCCTCGAGGTCGCGGAGGCTCTCGCTGCCCGGGGCCTGAACGTGACGATCGTGGAGATGGCCGACACACCCATGGACGCGACGCTCGACGCGGACATCGGCGAACGGGTGGCAGATGCGATACGGCAATCCGACGTCGAGCTCCGGCTTGGATCAGCGGTCACCGGCTTCGAACACGACGGGAGTTCACTGCGCGCCGTCGCCACAGCGGAGGCCACCTTTCCCGCCGACATCGCCGTGCTAGGCCTGGGAGTGCGACCCAACAACGACCTGGCCTCCGCAGCGGGCATCGAAGTCGGTCCCACCGGTGGGATCGTGACCGACCCGCGGATGAGAACCTCTGCCGAGGGGATCTGGGCCGGCGGCGACTGCATCGAGTCGACCCACCGGATCACAGGCAAGCCGGTCCTCGTGGCCCTCGGCACCCACGCCAACAAGCACGGCCGGGTCATCGGCACCAACATCGGTGGCGGTGACACCAGCTTCCCGGGCGTGATCGGCACCGCGATCACGAAGTTCGGAGACCTCGAGATCGCCCGCAGTGGCCTGTCGGAGTCAGAGGCCGCAGATGCGTGCATCGACGTGATCGTGTCCACCGCGGGTTCTCGCACCCGTGCCCCTTACTACCCCGGCGGGTCGGAGGTCACCGTCAAGACGGTGGTCCGTAGCAGCGACGGCGTGCTGGTGGGTGCGCAGGTCCTGGGCGGACCGGGTGCCGGCAAGCGCATCGACGCGCTGGCGACGGCAATCTGGGCGGGCATGACCGTCGAGGACCTCTCGATGGCCGACCTGTCATATGCACCGCCCTTCTCGCCCGTGTGGGATCCCGTGGTGTTCGCAGCCGGTGTCGCGGAGCAGTCCCTGCGCCGGTGACGCGTCGGTGACCCGCCTCCCTATCGGACCTGTCAGAGCGTGAAGGACCCGCTGCGACTTCACTTCTCGACCTCGGCGACCGACCACGCGACCCTGCCCGAAACCCCGGCCGAGGTGGCCGTCGCCGGACGCTCCAACGTGGGCAAGTCGTCACTGATCAACGCGCTCGCGAACCGCCGGGACCTCGCGCGGACATCGAAGACACCGGGACGCACCAGGCTGTTGAACCTCTTCGAGTTGCGTGAAGGTCCCCGGCCCCACCCCGGTCTGGTCGACCTGCCGGGCTACGGGTACGCGAAGGTCCCCAGACACGTCAGGGACACATGGGCGCCCATGATCGAGGACTACCTGCTCGGACGCGAGCGGCTGGTCATGGTCATGGTGCTCATCGACGGTGCCATCGGACCCACAGCCTCGGATCTGTCGATGCTCGAGTGGGTGCGCCACAACGAGGTGCCCCACAGCATCATCGCCACCAAGCACGACAAGGTGAAGTCCTCCGCACGCGACAAACGACGCAGGCAGCTCGCCGAGGCGTGCCTACTCGAACCCCGCGACGTCCTGTGGGTCAGCGCCACGCGGGGTGTCAACCTCGATGTGCTCGCCGGTCGTATCCGCGGATGGCTGAACCGGTGAGATTCAGGCGCCGAGGAGCGCCAACTGGTCGTGCAGCGCGGCTGTGAGGCGCTGCGGTTCGGGCATGGCGCGGGCGCAGGCGATGACCATCACGTCCATGCGGTCGACATATGACCAGGCGGTCACGTTCACCGCTATGCCCTCGAGCACCGGGCCTGCCGAGTAGAAGTCGACGAGGCTCACACCGGAGACCTCCAGCTTGGAGCGCGGACCCGGAACGTTGGAGCAGATCACGTTGACCGGTGCCCGGTGACGGTCGGCCAGGTCGAGTCCCGAGTAGGCCTTCATCGCCCACCGGTAGGGCCGTGGCGGGGTGTAGCCGAGCAGCGTCTCCATCACCTCCGGGCCGAGTGCGTCGTGGAGGCGCTTGGCGGAGCTCGTCGAGGCATGCACCGCCGCCAACCTCTGGCGCGGATCGGAGATGTCGGTGTGCAGCGACACGAAGAGGTTGGAGAGCTTGTTGCCTGATCGCCTCGGCTCGGTCCCACCGGGAGGCTCCGCGGACACGGGAACGCTCGCGGTCAGCGACCCGGCCGGATGCTCACCGGTCGATGCCAGCACCTCGATCAGCGCGCCACCGACGAGGGTCAGGAACACGTCGTTCATCGACACCGAGTGCCGATTCTTGGCGGCTAGCACCGGTTCGAGCTCGAGGGTGGTGGTCGCAACCGAGCGCGCCGCGGTGATAGCCCGGTTGAACGACGTAACCGGCGTGTCGAGGATCGGCCTCGGAGGGACATCGGCACCGGTGCGGCCCAACTCGGCGAGCGCCCGCCGGCGTCGGATGACCGCCCGTCGCAGATCGCCGAGCACCCGCGGTAGATCCCGGAGGTCGCGCCAGAGGTCACCCGCCGCGCCCACGAGGAGCTCCCTTCGGGTCGGAGTCCTCACAGCGCGGCGCAACACCGCAGCTCCGGAGTCCTCGGGTTCGCTCATCAGGCCGGCCAGAAGAGCGTTCGCTGCGAGGCCGTCGGCGACGCAGTGGTGCAGCTTCACCAGAACCGCGAGGCGTCCGTCGCTGCGGCCCTCGATGACCCAAAGCTGCCACAACGGGCGGCGCCGGTCGAGGGGCCATCCGGCGAGTCGCCCGACGAGCACGTCGAGCGCAGCCTGGTCCCCGGGTTCGGGCACCGTCGCGCGGCGGATGTGGTAGTCGAGGTCGAACTCCCCGACCGGCACCCACACCGGGTGGTGCAGCTGACCCGGAACATCCACCAGGCGCCGCGTGAAAGCCGGCCACCGCCACATGCGCTCGGCGATCATGATGCGCATCTCCTCGAAGGACACGAGGTCCTCGGGTGGATCGAAGACCCCCAGCTTGAGGGTGTGCATGTGCTCGGTCGCGGTCTCGTTGTACACGAAGCTCGCGTCGAGGCCGCTGAGACGAACCGGCCCCGGCGTGTGGTCGGTCACCCCCGAGGTGGTGCTTCGTTCGGACACCTCGCTGATCATCCTGTGATCCTACGCCGGGTCCCTGTGCAAGAATCGGTGAGGATGGGCTCCGGGAACCGAACACAACGTCTCACGGCCGCCGACAGCTGGTTCCTCTACCTCGAAGGCCCCACCATGGGCCTGCACGTGGTGGGCCTCATGTTGCTCGATCCGGCGTCCGCGCCCGAGGGGTTCGACTACGAGCGATTCGAAGCGCTGCTCACAGCGCGTCTCGATCAGCTCGAAGCCCTCGGTCAACGGGTGGTGGAGGTTCCCATGGGGATCGATCACCCTCTGGTCGTGCCACACGAGGTCGACCTCTCCCAGCACCTGAGCCGGGTGAAGCTGACGGGCCGACCCGGATCGGAGAAGTCCCAACGGGCGTTGCGCCGGACCATCGACGAGTTCTGCTCCACACCGCTCGACCGGTCACGTCCCCTGTGGGAGATGCTCTTCGTCGAGGGTCTCGCCGATGGACGGTTCGCGCTGCTGGCGAAGCTCCACCACGCGATGGTCGACGGGGTGAGCGGCGTCGGGTTCATGGCCGATCTGCTCGACCTGGAGCCCGACGCACCGCTGGAGCCTCCCTCACCGGAGCCACTGGAGGACCACGGCACCGGTGACGACGGCGGGCACGGCGAGCGAGCGGACCGAAGCGACCCTCCGGTCACCGAGGTGATGTGGGACGCGGTGTTGAACCGTGTGTCGGATCCGCTGCGTCCGATGCGGGCGGTCACACGAACCGGTGGCTCGTTGCTCAACGCCGCAGGGGCACTGCTGTCGGGTCGCGACGGCGGCCAGGACCGCGCGGCACCGTTCAGCGCGCCCCACACGAGGCTCAACGGTTCGTTGACGCCCCGCCGAGCGGTCGCTTTCGACTCGGTTCCCCTGGCGCGCGTCAAGGCGATCCACCGCGCCCACGGGGTGACCCTCAACGATGTCCTGCTCGCCGCGTGCGCTTCCGCTCTGCGGGAACACCTCCGCCACGACGACGACCTGCCCGACCGCCCGCTGGTGGCAGCGGTGCCGGTGTCGGTCCACGGACAGGCAACCGGCGACGGCGATGCCGACGCCTCGACCAACCAGGTCTCCAACATGTTCGTGAACCTGCCGGTGAACATCGCGGATCCCATCGAGCGACTGATGGCGGTCCACCGCAGCGCGATGAGCGCCAAGGCGATACAGGCGACCCTGGGAGCGGAGATGCTGGGCGACCTGATCGACCTGGTTCCTCCGCCGATGCTCTCCGCGGCGACCAACGCCTTCGTGCGGTCCCGGCTCAGCGAGTGGCTCCCCCCGACCCACAGCGTGATCGTGTCGAACGTCCCGGGTCCGGACTTCCCGCTGTACCTCGGCGGTGCCGAGATCGTGGGGCTGTACCCGTTCGGGCCGCTCATGGAGGGCTCCGGGCTCAACATCACCGTGTTGTCCCATGACGGACGACTCGACATCGGGCTGATCGCCTGTCCCGACCTCGTGCCCGAGCTCGATCAGTTGATGGCGGGTGTGCTGGCGGGATTCGACGAGTTGGAGGACCTCACGCCGCAGAGGTGAGCCCTCACGCCTGGGAGGTGAACACGGCTTCACCGGAGGGCTCGGGAAGCCCACCCGCCGGCTCCACCGTCACGACCCACTCCTCGACACCCTTCGGGGTGCCGACCGGAGCCTCGACGGTCCCGTCCTCGGACGGTTCGAACACCCCGGCGGGCACCGGGCCGTCGGCGGTGATGCCCCACATCTGATAGGTCTTGCCCGGATCGGTTCCGTGGACGTGGTCCCCCACCACGACGGTCGCGTTGTGGTCCGCCGAGTGCACGACCTCGAGGTCCGTGGAGGCACGAGCGGGATCGTCGCTGTGCATCGGTATGTGGATGGCGTCGGGTGCGTCGAGTACGATCGCTATCTCGTCGTTGCCGCCGTCGCCGCTGTTGCGGGTGGCGATCACGCCGATCGCGGCGAGCGCGGCCACCACCAGCAGCACCGCGGCCGCGCTCAGCACCCACTTGCGGGCGTTGCGGGTGTCACCCCGCCCCGAGAGCTCCTGGTGCGCGATGCTGCCATCCGGAGCCGGGGCCGGATGTCCCGGGTCCGGAACGAGGCGGCTCGAAGTAGAGCCGTCCGAAGCAGAGCCGTCCGAAGCAGAGCCGTCCGAAGCAGAGCCGTCCGGAACAGAGCCTTGCGGAACAGAGCCTTGCGGGTCGATCTGAGGGGTCCGCGCGATCAGCCCGAGCGTGGAGTCCCGCAGACCGCCAGAAGGCATCACCTCCCGGTCGGTCAGAGCCGCCGCCACCTGCTCGAACCCATCGACCTCTTCGAGGCATTCCCCGCAGGTCTCCAGATGGCTCTCGAAACGACGCCGCTCGAGGTCGTCGAGCGCGTCGAGCGCGTACAACCCAGCCAGGGAGTGGATGTCATCAGACATCGTCCACCTCCATGATCGACCGCAGACGCGTCAACCCGTCGCGGATGCGGGTCTTCACCGTGCCCTCGGGCAGCTCGAGGATGGAGGCCACCTCCCTGTAGGTGTGGCCCTCGAAGTAGGCGAGGCGGATCGACTCCCGTTGACCCTCGCTCAGGTCCTCGAGCGCCTGGGACAGCTCGGCGCGCTCCTCGCGTGCTTCGATGACCTCACCAACTGCGTCCCTGCTCGGTGAGGCTGCGGTGCTGCGCATGGCGTCCGCGTCATCACGGATGCGTGCCGCCTGGGACGAGCGGACCCGGTCCACCGCACGTCGGTGTGCGAGCGTCGCCGCCCAGGTGCGCACCGAGGCACGCCCGGGATCGAAGCGAGCCGCGCACCGCCAGAGCTCGACCATGACCTCTTGGGTCACCTCCTCGGACTGCGCCGGATCACGAACCACCGCCAAGACCACCGCATGGACCTTCCCGACCACCAGATCGTAGAGCTGTGCGAACGCCTGCTGGTCGCCACGGGCGACCTTCGCGACCAGTGACACCTCGAGCTCCGAGGCACTGGCTCCCCATGCACCGCCCGTCGACGCAGACGGGTCGTCACCGCTCGCGCCGAGAGGTGGTGCGGGAGCGTTCACGGGTCCAATGATTGCAGCTCCCCGCGTTCGGCACACAACATGTCGCGATGCAACGAAAGGACTCCGCATACGGACGCGGCGAGGTACCTCGGTGGGCTTCAGGACACAGCGGGGCGGACCCGCGCCATGGTCGACCCGCAGGCTGAGCGGTAGATCGTCCTGCGGGAGGATTCCCGATCCGGACACCCGTCGTCCCGGAGCGCGAACGACCACCTGTTCCCTGTCGAATCCGGGTGGGGCGATGACGCTCACATCCCTCGTTCGGAGCCGCGGACGCGTGGGATTGCCCGGAGGACACCGAGCTGATCCACCACCGGCGTGATCCACAACGGAGTCGGTCCAATACGCATCACCAGCGGCACCGAACCCGCGACGTGGACGACCACTTCGATCAACCGGACCGGCCACGGCCGACCAAGGCCCTCGGAGCTCTGGTCGGGATCATCTCGGCGCTGGTCGCCATGGCGGTCGCCGAACTGGTCTCCGGGTTGTCGCGCGATGCGCGCTCGCCTCTGTTCGATGTCGGGGATCGGGTGATCGACGCGGTGCCCGCGGGCATCAAGGACCTGGCGATCTCGTTGTTCGGAAGCAGCGACAAGCTCGCCCTGCTGGTCGGAATCGCAATGCTCATGGGCATCTCCGCGGCGGTGATAGGTATCGTCACGTTGCGGGGACACCCCCTGGTGGGAGCGGCGGGGGTGTCGGTGTTCGCGCTCACCGGAGCGGCCGCGGCGGCCGCCGCGCCGGACGCGCGATCCATCGTCGCCACCCTTCCTGCACTGGTCGGCGGCGCGGCGGGTCTCGCTTCGCTGTTGTGGCTCCGCCGGTCGGCCACCGCGGCTTCGCAGCACCGCCGGGTCCAGACCGGGGACAGCCGGCAGCCGGCGGAGGAACGCACAGCAACCGCGGACCGACGGAAGGTGCTGGTGCTCTCGGGTGCGTTGGGCGCAGCGGCGTTCGCCGCCATCGCTGCCGGGCGGACCCTCGGCCGTCGATTCAGCGCGGCGACATCGCGCGCCGCGGTCGTGCTCAGCAAACCCGCCAGGCCGCTGCCCGACCCACCCGATGCGGCGAGCCTCGACGTCGGGGGCATCTCCGAGCTGTTCACGCCGAACGCCGAGTTCTACCGGATCGACACCGCACTCCTGGTACCACAGGTGGACCTCGGGTCCTGGCGTCTCCGGGTCACCGGAGAGGTCATGAACGAGATCGAGCTCTCCTATCGGGAGCTGTTGGACCGGCCGCAGGTGGAGGCGGACATCACCCTCACCTGCGTGTCCAACGAGGTCGGTGGCGACCTGCTCGGCAACGCCCGGTGGCAGGGCATCAGGCTCGACGACCTGCTCGACCGGGCAGGGGTGGCCGAGGGTGCCGACCAGGTGGTCGGGCGCTCGGTCGACGGCTACACCTGCGGGTTCCCCACCGCGGCGCTCGACGGTCGCGACGCTCTCGTGGCGGTCGCCATGAACGGTGAGCCCCTGCCGCTGGAGCACGGCTTCCCCGCGCGTCTGGTGGTTCCGGGGCTCTACGGGTACGTCTCGGCCACCAAGTGGCTCAGCGAGATCGAGCTGACGCGGTTCGAGGACTTCGAGCAGTACTGGGTTCCCCGCGGCTACGCGCAGAGGGCGCCCATCAAGATGTCGAGTCGGATCGACACCCCGACCGGTCTCTCCACGGTCAGTCCGGGGCGGGTGGTCGTCGGTGGGGTGGCCTGGGCCCAACCGGAGGGCATCGATGTGGTCGAGCTGCGACTCGACGACGGAGCGTGGGAACGCGCCGAGCTCGCAGCCGAGTTGAACGGCTCCACCTGGCGGCAGTGGCGCTGGGAGTTCGAAGCCACCGGACCGAGGCACGCGCTGACGGTCCGGGCGATCGATTCGACCGGAGCAATCCAGGACGAGCGACGCTCCGAACCACTACCCGACGGAGCCACGGGCCTGCACCAGGTCGTCGTGCTCGTCGACGGTTAGCGGCGGTTAGCGGAGAGATCTGCTGCCGTCGGACACCGTCCCCCGAACACTTCCCCCAACCACAAGGAGCAACAGCAATGAACAAGCTACGCAACAGCCGAACCCTCGGGATCGCAGTACCCGTGCTGGCGGCCGCCAGCCTGGTGCTCGCCTCCTGCAGCAGCGACGACTCCTCCGAGGACGCGTCGGACACATCCACCACCGAGGCAGTCGAGCAGACCACGACGACAGAAGCCGCCGAGCCGGCGGAGATGACACCCACTGGACCGGCGTGCGCATCGGTGCCCGCTGACGGTGAGGGCAGCTTCGAGGGCATGGCCGACGACCCGGCCGCAACGGCTGCGTCCAACAACCCGGAGCTCTCGACGCTGGTTACCGCGGTCACCGAGGCCGGCCTCGTCGACACGCTCAACGGCGAGGGACCCTTCACGATCTTCGCCCCCGCCAACTCGGCCTTCGAAGCGCTGCCGGAGGGCACCCTCGATGCAGTGCTCGCCGACAAGGACCAGCTGACCGACATCCTCACCTACCACGTCGTGGCGGGTGAAGCACTCGACGGCGAATCCCTCGTCGAGGCCGGATCCGTCGAGACCGTCCAGGGCGGGACGCTCACGGTGACCCAGGCCGATGACGGCACCGTGATGGTCAACGACTCCGCCAGCGTGGTGTGCGCCAACATCCCGACCGCGAACGCCACGGTCCACATCATCGATGCGGTCCTGATGCCGGGTTCCTGAGCCCCTCGGGGTTCCGCCCCCGCCTGGCACCTTCGAACCGGGGTCCGCTGGAGTCACACAGCGGGCCCCGGTTCGCGTCCCCATGGCTGTTGCGGGCCGTGACGGGTCGGTGCTGTTCCTACGCAGAACGCCACCCCGCGGCCACTCGTTGTGGGACCATCTGACATGGCCGAACTGGAGAACCTCTTCGAGGACTGGGATCGCGCGCTCGCGGTGGTCGCCCATCCCGACGACATGGAGTACGGCGCCGCCAGCGCGGTGGCACGCTGGACCGCGCAGGGACGCAACGTCACCTACGTGATGGTCACCGACGGCGAAGCCGGCATCGCCGACATGGCGCCCGCCGAGGTGGCGCCGCTTCGCAGGGAGGAGCAACGGCGCAGCTGTGACATCGTGGGCGTGGAGACACTGGAGTTCCTCGGCCTGCCCGATGGACTGCTGTGCGAGGGCATCGAGATGCGCCGGGTGCTGGCCGAGGTGATCCGCCGGCACCGCCCTGAGGTGATCCTGAGCATCAACCACCGCGACAGCTGGGGCGGGCCGAGCTGGAACCACGTCGACCACCGGGTGGTCGGCCGCTCGCTGCTCGACGCGGCGCGCGACGCCGGCAACCCGTGGATATTCACCGAGGTCGAGGCCGAGCCCTGGGACGGCGTGCGTTGGGTGGCCTTCGGTGGATCACCCGAGGCCACCCACGGCGTCGACATCACCGGTCACCTCGACGCAGGCATCGAATCGCTCGAGGCGCACTCGGTGTACCTGGAGCACCTCGGTGGCGACATGGCGGACGCCCGGACGTTCCTCACCCGTGCCGCCAAGCAGACCGGTCACCGTCTCGGCGTGACCCACGCCAGCGCCTTCGAACTCGTCTACCTCTGAGCCCCGCCCTACGCCCCACATCTTCCGCCCACCCAGCAAACTGAATGGTGTCACCGGCCCGAACCGTGGCTCAGACCATTCAGTTCGCGAGACGGGCTCAGCTCGTTGGGGGTCAGCTCGTCAGGGTCAGCTCGTTGGGGGTCAGCTCATCGAGGACGGGGCATCGAGATCGACTGCTGCGCCTGCGAACTGCGAGTTGTAGAGCCGCGCGTAGGCACCGCCCCCAGCGAGCAGGCCGTCGTGATCGCCCTGTTCGACGATCCGCCCGCCCTCCATCACCAGGATCACGTCTGCGTCACGGATCGTGGAGAGTCGGTGCGCTATCACGAAGCTCGTGCGCTGTGCCCGCAGCGCAGCCATCGCGTCCTGGATGAGCACCTCGGTGCGGGTGTCGACCGAGCTCGTCGCCTCGTCGAGGATGAGGATCG
>CAYVYG010000056.1:4035-12477 GCA_964454385.1 uncultured Microthrixaceae bacterium | reverse complement strand
CCGGATGGGTCATAGGGGTAGTCCGACTCGTAGCCGTCGGGGAACACCGTGTGCTCCACAGTCCACAACGACTCGAAACCGGCGGACTCGGCGGCGCGGCCGAGCTCTACCGCACCCTGTGGGTCGGTGGCGTTGAGCGTGTTGGCGAAGAGGATCCCGTAGCGCATCACCGGACCGTAGGCGAAACACCCCCGGTCGCGCATCGCCGGCGCTGCGACGGAGCCGTCGCGGCGGCGTTCAGGAGACCTCTCGCGTTCCGTCGGCCAGGTCGATGACGAGTGTGTCCTCGCCGGCTTCGATCTCGTAGCGGGTCGCACCGACCTCCGCGCGGGTGAACGGGTTGTCGAACCGTATCGAGTCGTCGGGCTCGACCGCCTTGCCGTCGAGGCTGAGCGAGCCGTCGCCTGCCACACCGAGCACTCCCGCCCCCGGTGAGTTGTAGAGCACCGAGAGCGCTCCGGGGCGCCCATCGGCGCGCGGTGGGTCCTGGGCGACGTGCGGAGTGGCCGCGGACAGAGCGTCCATGAACGCCTCGAAGTCCTCGTAGCGTCCCTTGCCCTCGCCCCGGCGACCCACCTCGACGACCCAGACGTTGTCGGCGCCACCGGGTGCCACCAGGTCGAAGTTCTCTCTCAGTGAACCCGTGGGCGTTCCGTCGTCGGTGTGGTCACGCCACTGCGTCGCGCGCCAGGACCACAGCCCGACGTAGCGATCACCGACCCGGGCGAACAGCCACGAGCCCCAGGGGGCACTCCGAGGCGGTTCGGGCACCGTCACGACCTCGTCGAAGGCCTCGGTCGGCACGAACGCATGGGTGAGGGGCAGGTAGGAGAAGGCCTCCAGCAGTCCCGGGCCCGGGGACGGGTACACCGGGTCGTAGACCTGCACCGCGGCCGGACCGACCTGGTGGGAGCGCGGTTGGACGCCGCCGTTCCAGTAGAGGTCGCCGTCGGCCCAGGTCTCGCTCTCGCGCGGTTCGTTGCCGGGCGAGGTCGTGAACACGATCGCGTCCTCGTCCAGGGTCGCCTGCCAGGCGTGGTACTGGGTGCCGAAGCGTCCGGGGCGGTAGTCGACAGCCGAGGACAGCATCACGTCGCCGTCACGCCAGGTCCTGGTGTCGACCGCGGAGAGCAGCCCGATGTTGATCATGGGAGCGAAGGTGTGCGCGATCTTCACGGCCTGGTCGGGGTCGCCCTCGCTCACCTCCTGGAGCGCCGAGAACTGGCTGAACAGCTCGGTCTCCCAGAGATCGAAGCGATCAGCGGTGCGCATCGTGAGCGGCACCGTCTGCCACGGCGTGAGCGCGCCGCGCTCCCACCAGAACGCCACCATGTCCGCATCGGTGTAGCTGAGGCCGTCGGAGCGCTGCGGGTCCTCGGTGACCGGTTCCTCCGGATCGATCACGACGCCCATGTGCTCGATGTCCTCGAACTGCTCGCCCGAGTGCGCGACCTCCCAGAGCGCGGCCGGCAGCCGGTATCGCTGGGCGCGGGCGAACAGCACCGCGCCCGCGTCGCCGAGCACCGGTGACTCGTCGGAGAGCCCGAAGAGCACCTGCAGCAACCCGAAGGTGTCCTGGTCCCGGGCGTTGAGCTTGTCCTTGGCGTAGGACCGGCCATGGGTGACCCCGACGTTCGCGTGGACCTGGTGCACAGCGAGGTCGAACAACATAAGGTCGACCACCGTGGCGGCACGCTTCGCGATCTCGGAGTCCTGCGCGTACTCGACGAGGGTCAGCAGCGGAGTCAGGTCCTTCTGGTAGTACACGTCGGAGTGCCACTCCGAGAACCCGTAGCGCGCCTTTTCGTCGATCCACTCGTCGATGAACGCGCCGGCCCGCTCGATGTGGTCCTCGCCGGTCATCTCCTCGCCGTCGATGTCGGGCACCTCGAAGGTGCGATCGGGGAACATCTCACCGGCGAGCAGCTCGAGGGTGTGGAAGATGATCCGGTGGTTCTCGGACCAGTACCAGCGGTTGTCGACCACGTCGGGGGTCGAGTCGGTGTACCAGTACTTGAACCCGAGGATGCGTTCATCGATCGCCCGTGAGACCTCCGGGTCGATCAGGTCCGGATAGCCGATGCGCAGGTTCATCAGGTACAGAAGGTCGAAGTCCGCGGTGTCCTCGTAGTCGTCGATGCGCTCGAAGCTCGCCTCGAAATCGTCGACGCTCATGTCGTCGAGGCGTTCGAAGGCCTCCTCGTCACCGCGGATCGCCATCTCGGCCACCGCTATCCAAACGAGCGCAGAGGCGTCGGGCTCGGACGCCGTTGCCTGGAGGTAGCGCTGCGCGCGCACCGTGTTGTCGGCGAAACCCCTGGTCACCGTCGGCTCCTTCTCGACGCCCGCACCGCCCTCACCGACTTCTCCGCGGTCCCCGTCGGTGCAACCCGCTGCCGGTCCCGATGCCGCCAGGACGAGCGCCATGAGCGCGGCCAGGGCCACTCGGGGCGCGCAGATGTGGCGAGACCGTCGCACTAACCAGTCGTGTCCAGACAGGCACTCAGGAAGGCTTCGAAGCTCGCCGGGTCGGGCGTCACACGCAGGTTGCCACTGTCGTCGCGGCCTACGTCGAGTGCCGGACAGAAGAAGTCGCCGTGGCCGGTGAAGAAGTGGGGCGACCCGATCACGCCCATCTGCTCGCCCCTACGGTGGTCGGCCATGACCACCTCTCGGTGTGCTTCGTGGTCGGTCGGGTCGAACGCCACGGAATGCCGTCCGGCGAGCTCGGCGAGCACCCCGGGGTCCGAGACGTCGACACCCTTGCGGAACAACAGGTCGCGCAACTCGAGGCTGACCGCCTCACCCACATCATCGCCCACGGAGTTCGCGGCGCAAGCGAGTGCCATCGGCGAGATCGTCGATGCCGGGAAGCGGTTGCGTTCGAACCCGTCGAAGTAGTCGCCGTCCATGAGGGCGCGGATCTGGTCGACCTCTTCGCCGATGAACCCGGCGTCGTGCGCCTTGTCGTTGATGACCTCGAGGGGCCAGGCGTGCACCCGCAACGTGACATCGGTGCGGTCCCGGCGGGCGCGCTCCTCGGCGAACCGGGCGAGCCCGATGTGTGTGAACGGGCACATCACATCTGCGAAGACCTCGACAGCCATGCATCCGTTTATACCATCGCGCAGGGCGGTTCACCGCACGCCCCGCCGCGTCGGTGTCGGTCGATGCCGGTAGCGTTCGCCCATGGGCGCAGCCGGCGGGGACACAGCGAGCGCGGTGGTGCGTGCGGCCACGGACCTGCTCGATCGCCTGGTCTGCGACCTGCCCGGCGGCGGCGAGCCGCGCGAGGGCCAGCGCGAGATGACAGCGCTCGTGGCCTGTGCGCTCGAGTCCGAGGGACGGATCGCGGTCCGCGCGGGAACCGGCACCGGCAAGAGCCTGGCGGTGCTCGCCGCAGTGGCCGCATCGGGACGGCGCACGGTGATCGCGACCGCGACCAAGGCACTGCAGGACCAGTACTGCGACAAGGAGCTTCCCTTCGTAGACCGGCACCACGACCTTCCGTGGGCGGTGCTGAAGGGCCGCTCCAACTACGTGTGCCTCGCTCGGCTGGAGGAGTCACGCAGACTGCTCTCCGGCGAAGCGGCGACCGCGTCACAAGAGGCGCTGTTCGAGGGGCCTGCGGGCGCAGCGGTGACCGAACCGGGCGATCTGGGGAAGGACCAGGCCGATCGGGTCGACGAGGTGATGCGCTGGGCCGAGCACACCGTCGTCGGGGACCTGGCCGAGCTCCCCTTCGAGTTGGACCCACGCACCGCTTCGTGGGTCTCGACCGGGTCCGACGGCTGCCCCGGAGCGGATCGCTGCGCGCACGGACGGGACTGCTTCGCGGAGGCGGCCATCCGCACGGCCAGGGAATCGCAGGTGGTGCTGGTGAACACGGCGTTGCTGGGCGCGGATCTGTCACTCGGCTCGGCGCTGCTGGGCGACGCGGATGCCTATGTGCTCGATGAGGCCCATGAAGCCGAGGACATCCTCGCCGCCGCCTTCGGCGCGGAGCTGCGCGGCGAGGACCTCTTGACCCTGGAACGCAACCTGCGGGTGGGCGTCGCGGACTGCGACGAGCTGCGCTCCGAGCTGCGACGGTGCGCGGCGGTCCTCGAACGGAGCCTGGGCGATCACCTCGAGGAGGCTTTCCGCGGTGGCTTCCCCACCGAGGGAGACGTCGCGACGGTCGTTGCCAGGGCCCGAGCCGCGGTAGGCGAGGCCCGCTCGCTGGTACGCCGGGAGCTCGACAGGCTCGGCCCCGCGGGTGGACGATCCGAGTTGCCCCTGGAGGAGGGGGCTCCAGCGGAGGGGGCTCCAACAGCGGGGGCCAATTTGGGCGTGGATCGAGGGAACGCGGCTCGGGCACAGGGGGCCCGGGCGGAGTCCGCGCGTCGCAACGCCGAGCAGCTCGGCGGGGTGCTCGAGCGGCTCACCGCGGATGGTTCCGGTGACGCTATCTGGATCGAGAGCCGTGGGCCGACGATCAGACGTGTCCCGATCGAGGTCGACGGGATCCTCGCTGAGGCCGCCTGGGCGGGGCGCGCGGTGGTGCTCACCTCGGCGACCGTGTCCGAACCGATGATGCAACGTCTGGGACTGGGAGAGACAGCCCATTTCACCGACGTGGGCACCCCGTTCGATCACCGTGAAGCGGCGATGCTCTACGTACCACCGCTGCTCGCCTCCCATCCTGCGCGCGACCGCACTCCCAACCACCCCGACTGGTTCGACGAAGCCTGGGCGGAGGCATCCGAGCTGATCGACGCGGCCGAGGGACGCACGCTGTTCCTGTGCACCTCGATGCGCAACGCCGGGGAGTTCGCTCAACGGGCCCGCGACGAGCTCGACTGGCCGGTGCTGCTGCAAGGTGAGCTGCCCAAGGCCAAGCTGCTCGCGCAGTTCGCGGCGGACGAGCACGCCGTGGCGTTCGGGACCATGGGCCTGTGGCAGGGCGTCGATGTCGCGGGCAGCGCGCTGAGCTGTGTGATCATCGACAAGATCCCCTTCCCACGACCGGATGACCCGCTCTGGCAGGCCCGCTCCGACGCGGCGCGCGACAGGTTCGCCGGAACGGCCGACGACGGCACGGGCGAACCGGGCGTGGGTGATGCCGGCTACCGGGCGTTCCTCTCAGTGCAGGTACCCCGCGCGGCGGCGCTGCTGGCACAGGGAGCGGGCCGGCTGATCCGGCGTGCCTCCGACCGCGGCGTCGTCGCCGTCCTCGACCCCCGCCTCGCCGAGAAGGGCTACCGCCGCCGGATCCTCGACGAGCTGCCGCCCATGCGTCGCAGCCGCACCCGCTCGGAGGTCATCGCGCGCCTGCGCGAGGGCCTGCGGTAGCGCCCGGCGAGCCGGCTGATCGAAGCGCCGTTCTCGGAGGGATCCCGGCGCTGAGCACGGCCCGCTCCGAGTTCACCGGTCGAGTCAGCGTGGGCGCAACTGGCCGCTGGTGACCTTCTCGACCAGCGCCTCGACCACCCGCACCGAGGGGTTGACGAGCATGTGCCCGGCGATGCCGACCGTCGGCACCGTCTCGTTGCCCCCAGCGGCAGCCCTGACCGTCGCCGCCGCGTCGGGGTCCTCCCAGATGTTGTGGTACTCGACCGCGAAGCCGCGCTTGTTCACAGCCCGGCGCAGCATCATGCAGAACGGACAACCCGGGCGCCAGTAGAAGTCGATCACCGGTCCGAGCTGTTCGGAAGGCAGTGACTCCTCGGAGAGCAGTGACTCCTCGGACAGTTGGGTCGGTTCGGCCACGAGGCCGTGCAACCCGGCTTGATGCGCAGATGTTCCCGGAGAGGACTTTTCCCTGGCCCACGCTTCCCCGCGGCGCGCGCCGGTCGCACCGCAACGTGGTACGCATGTCCCCGTGAGGCGATTCGCATCGAGGCTTCCGTGGATGCTCCCTTTGATCCTGATCACGGTCGCCGCTGCGTGCTCGAACAGCGGTGAAACCGACGATGGCGGGGATGGAGGGGACGACCGTGACGAGGCGGTGACGGGAGCGAGCAACACCGGAGGAGATGTGGGAACCGACGACGATCCGACGACGAAGCGAGCCGATGAGCGCTCCAGTGGTGCTTCGCTGGGCTCGACGGACTTGGTGAGGGGCCTGGGTCGCGGCGACGGCACCTTCGAGCTGCGCGAGGAGACCTTCGTGGACGACTCCCGGCCCACCTCGGCCGACATCGCGACGCGAACCCTGCCCACTTACATATACGTGCCCGGCGGTGAGGGCCCGTTTCCGCTCGTGATGCACGCCCACGGCATGGACGGCACCGCAGCCAAGTTCTCCCAGCTGCTAGGCCACTGGGCCCGATCCGGCTACATCGTCGTTGCCCCCGACTTCCCGCGCACCAACGGCGGGGCCCCCGAGGAGCTGCGCGACCTCGGCGACTACGTCAACCAACCGGGCGATGTCACCTTCGTGCTCGACCGGGTTCTCGAGATGAGTGGGCCCGGCGGTCCGCTGGCCGGGCTGATCGCGCAGGACCACATCGGGATCTCGGGGCTGTCCCTGGGGGGAGCGACCACCTATCCGTTGTTGTTCAACTCGCGTTGCCGTGACGACCGGTACGTCTCGGCGATCCTCATGTCCGCGCTCGAGCTGCCCTTCGAGGGCCATCCCTACGACTACTCGCGACGGATCCCCGTGCTCGCGTTCGCGGGTACCGATGACACCTCCATCCCCTACGAGCTGCAACAGGAGGTGATCTCCCGGCTCTCGGGGCCCAAGTGGAACGTGACCCTGCCGGGCGGACAGCACTCGCCCCCGTTCGAGAACACCCCGTCGCCCCAGGACGAGTTGGTCATGGCCAGCACGGTCGACTTCTGGGACCTGACTCTTCGGGGCGACGACTCGGCGGCCGCGCGGTTGGTGGCCGACGCATCAGTGGAGGGCCTCGCCTTCGTCGACGTGACCGATTGACTCACTGTGTGACCGAGCGACTGTGTGACCGAGCGACTGTGTGACCGAGCGACTGTGTGACCGAGCGACGATCGAACCACCTGACGAGCCAGCGATGCCGAGCGCGCTATTAGGTCGGCCTAACCGAGCTACTAGCCTCGGTGCGGTGACCCCAGGGCAACCCACTCCGCCGGGTACCACCCGCCCGCGGGCGACGGCGACGTCAACCGACGTCGAGCGATCACGGAACGATCGCGGCCCGGTCCTTCGCGTTGCGTGGATCGGCCTGGGGTTCGCGCTAACCGCGCTGGGGGGCCTCGGGCTGCTGCTGCCCGGCCTGCCGGCGACGATGTTCTTCGTCGGTGCCGCGGCCTGCTTCTCACGCTCCAGCAGCCGCTTCGAACGCTGGCTGTTGTCGATTCCCGTGGTTGGGACCCTGGTCGACGACTACCGCGAAGGGCGGGGAATGCCGGTGGTCTCCAAGGCCATCACAGTGTTCCTGATAACAGCGTTCTCGACCCTCGCGGTGCTGAGGGTCGACCCGGTGGCGCTGAAGTGGGTCATCGGTGTGGCCGCGGCGATCGGCATCACCGTCGTGACCTTCTACGTGCCCACCCGCCGGGACTGAACGGGCTCCCCACGACCCCAGCGAGCTGACCGACCGGCACCCGCTCCGTCGGGACGGACGGAGCCGGTCGTGTTCCGGCCCGGAGGCTGCCTCCCGTTTCGCTGCGGACCTCGCGTGGTAGGAAACAAGGGTGTGATCGCGATCTTCTCCCTGTTGGTCATCGTCCTCATCGGGCTGATCATCACCAGGATCGCCACCGCAGCCCTCGTGTCGACCGGCATGTCGCGGGAAGCCGCACGGTTCCAGGCCCGCTCCGCGTTCACCGGCGCCGGCTTCACCACCGCCGAGGCGGAGAGCGTCGTATCGCACCCGGTGCGCCGCCGGGTGGTGATGGCTCTCATGCTGCTCGGCAACGCGGGGATCGCGACCCTGGTGGCCGGGCTGCTGTTGGGCCTCGGCGGAGCCGAACGGACCGGCGGCCTCGCGCTTCGGATCGGCATCCTCGCGGCTGGCTTGTTCGGTATCTTCACGCTGTCGCGCAGCCGTTGGGTCGACCAACGACTGCGGGGGTTCATCGCCTGGACGCTGCGGCGCACCACCGACATAGAGGTCCGTGACTACGCGCAGATCCTGCATGTGGCGGGCGAGTACGTCATCGACGAGCTCATGGTGGAGGACGACGACTGGATGTGCGACCACAAGCTCGGGGAGCTGCGCCTGCGCGACGAGGGCGTGATCGTGCTCGGCATCGAGCGGACGGGACGCTACCTGGGCACCCCCTCGAGCGACACCCTTCTGAACGCCGGGGACAACCTGGTCGTGTACGGGCGGCGGACCGTCATACGCGAGCTCGACGAGCGCGGCGAGGGCGCTCTCGGCCAGCTCGCCCACAGCGAGAGGGCCCACGAACAACAGGCGGTTCGCGAGCGCGACGCCCAGGAGTGGGTCGAGGACCAGCCCGAGGACCAGCCCG
>CAYVYG010000056.1:0-4025 GCA_964454385.1 uncultured Microthrixaceae bacterium | reverse complement strand
GGGACCCGTATGTGTGGTGCCACAGCAGACAGTTCGCCAGGGGTTCGCGGGGGCGAGCCGACCCCAGCGAACTGTCCGGTGTGGGACCCGTATGTGTGGTGCCACAGCGGACAGTTCGCCGGGGGTTCGCGGGGGTGTCACAGCGGGTTCCTATGCTCGATCGTGTGTTCGAGTTCCTCCACGCAGCGGATCTCCACCTGGATACCCAGGTGTCGGGCATGCACGGCTACCCCGACGAGCTGGCCGAGGTCTTCCGCGACGCGTCGCTGCGAGCCTTCGAGAACCTGATCGACGAGGCGATCTCCCGGGACGTCGCGTTCTGCGTGTTCGCAGGGGACATCTACGACGGCGCCGAGCGCGGCACCCGCGCGGAGCTGGCCTTCCGCCGCGGTTTGGTGCGACTGGCAGAGGCGGCCATTCCGGCGTTCGTCGCGCACGGCAACCACGATCCGATCGAGGAGGGCTGGTCGACGGTCTCGCAGTGGCCCGACACGGTGACCGTGTTCGGCTCCGATGAGCCCGAGACGGTGACTCTCGAGATCGACGGAACGACCGTCGCTGTCCACGGGATCAGCTACCCGCGGCGCGACACCGGCGACAACTTGGCGCTGCGCTTCGGGCGACACCCCGATGCAACGGTCCAGATCGGGGTCCTGCACACCAACGTCGGCGGCAACACCGACCACGCTCCGTACGCCCCGTGCTCCCTGCAGGACCTGCGCTCGGTCGGTCTCGACTACTGGGCACTGGGCCACATCCACGCCCGCGAGGTGCTCGCGGGGCCCGATCCCTGGGTCGTGTACCCCGGCAACACACAGGGTCGCCACGCGAAACCGTCCGAACAGGGTCCGAAGGGCGCAATGGTCGTGGAGGTCGGTGATGACGACTCGGTGCACGAACCGACCTTCCTGGCTCTCGACATGCTCCGGTTCGCCTCGATCGAGGTGGCGATCGACCGTGTGGGCGACCTCGGGGAACTGATCGACGAGTTGTCGAGCGCTGGGACCGAGCTCCGCTCGCAGAACGCGGGAAGAGCCCTGGTGGTGCGTGCCACGTTCACCGGGAGCGGACCCGTGCACGGACTACTCGCCAAGCAACGGTCCCACCGCGAGCTGCTGGAGTCGCTGCGAGAGGAGTCCTCCTCGCTCTCGCCGGTGCTGTGGTGGGACTCTCTGGTCGACCGGACCACCGGCGAGCACGACCTCGACGAGCTGGCCGGCGCGGACGACTTCACCGGCAACGTCCTGCGATGGCTCGACGCGCTCGCAGACCGGAGCGACGCCGACGCAGACCATGTTCACAGGGGCGTTGCTGGGGCTGGCGTTGCTGACACCGCCGATGCTGACACCGCCGATGCTGACGCCGGCGATGCCGACACCGCCGATGCTGACGCCGGCGATCCCGATGGGGGCGATACCGACTCGCTCCTGACCGAGATGGGGGCACTCGAAGGGTTGTCACCGTCGTTGTCCCGGCTCGGGACGCGCACACCCGCGGCGAACGACCCCGAGCTGCTGGCGCGGGCGCGCACGCTGGCCGCGTCTCTGCTGAGCGGGGGCAAACCGTGATGTGGATCGAGGGCTGGTCGGTCGACGACTTCGGCCACCTCCACCACGTGGGAACCGAGGGCCTCCGGCCGGGGCTCAACGTGGTGGTCGGCCCCAACGAGTCCGGCAAGACCACGATGCTGCACTTCCTGCGGTGGGTCTTGTTCGGGTTCCCCCACGGCGCCACCTCGGAGGTGAAGCGCTACAAGCCGCCATCGGGTGACTTCGGTGGCCGGGTGATGATCGGGAGACGGACAGACCGCTGGTCCCTCGGCGACGCTTCCGCGAAGGGTCCCGGGGCCCTGGTGGTCGAGCGGCACTTCGGCGAGGCCACACCGGGCGTCTTCGCTACCGACGGCTCGGCCGTGCCCGGATCGCTGTGGGGTGAACTGGTTGGGTCCACCGGCCGCGAGCTGTTCGAGACGGTCTTCGCGATCGGCACCGACGAGCTCACGGGTTTCGACGACCTGGACACCGACGAGGTGCGCGAGCACATCTACGCGGCCGGCATCGTCGGACGCGGCCGCTCGGCACGCCAGGTCCTCGACGAGCTCGCGATGATGCGCACCGACCTGTTGTCGACCCGCAAGGGACGCATCCGCGACCTGCACCGCGAGTTGACCGAAGGCACCGCAGCGCTCGCCGCTGCGATCGCCGAGGCGAGGAGCCTGCCGGCGCGCCGAGCAGACCTCGACACGCTCGATGCGGAGGTACGCGAGGCCGACAGGGAGCGTGCACGCCTGCGGGATCAACAGGAAATGTTCGACCGTCTGATCGAGACCTGGGATGACTGGGTGGCGGTCCGCGCCGCCCGCGACCGCTTGGAGGAACTGCCGCCTGCGGTGGCGCTGCCTCCTGAGCCGACCTCGGCCCTGCAGCGTGCGCTCGACGCGCTGGATGACTCCGAGCGACGCCACCGCGAGCTCGAAACACTCGTGCAGCGCGACGAGGCACGCCTCCGCGGGGTGCAGCGCCACGAGGCGCGCCCCGTTGGGACGGATCCCGACGACGCCCGGGGAGCGCTTAGCTGCGAGGGTCCCGACCGGTCACCGCCACAGGTCGATCAACACGGGGCCACGGCCTCCACTCTCAGCGCCCCACTCGAGCACCAGCGAACGCTCGTCGACCAACGCATCCGCGAGCTCGGAGCCGGCTGGACCCGCGACTCCGTGGCGGCGATCGACACCTCGCTCACCACGCTCGGTGCCGCCGGTGACCACGCGAAGGCCCTCCGATCAGCGGAGCTCGCCTGCGAGACAGCAGTTCGCGAGCTGGATCGCGCCAGAGCCGACCACGACCGTGCATCAACCGCATCGGCAGAAGCAAGGGCCCGCTACCTCGATGCCCGCTCCGCCCTGGGCGCGCTCGCCGATCCCGACGCGGCACGCGACGCTGCGCTTGAGCTCGAGGACCTGCTCACCGAGCTGATGAGACAGGAGCTGGCCGCCTCTGGTGATGCCAAGATCCGCGAGCTCACGGCTGAGCTGGCCGAGCGGTCCGGGGGCGCCGCCGTGCCGTCGCTGGTGTTGCCGGCGCTACTCATCGGTGCCGTGCTCTGCGGTATCGGGGCGGTCGCCGGGTTCCTCGCCGACTCACCGCCGACCGCCGGTGCCCTGGCACTGACCGCGGTCGGACTCGCCGTGTTGGCATGGGTCGTCGCCAGAGAGCGAGGCGGTCGACCGTCGGCGGGCCCACTGCCCGACCCGGGGGCCGAAGCACCGCCGGGTTCCCCCCTTCCGCCGGATGGCCTCGCCACGTTGCGGGACCGCGTCGCGCACCGTGCCCGGATCGCCGGGCTCGGGCCCCGGCCCACCCCCTCCCAGGTGAGGGACCGCCTCGATGCGCTGAACCACCTCCACGCGTGTGACCGCGCTCTCGCCTCGGCTGAACGCGACCTCGAGACCCAACGTTCGCTCATGGAAGCCGCCGAGGCCGCGCACCGCTCGGCCCAAGAGGACCTCGACCAGGCCGAGGCGGCCTGGAGGACCTGGCGCGCCGACCACGGGCTCGGTAACGAGCTGCGGGCCGAGGACGCGGTCGGCTTCCTCGACCGGGTGCGTTCGGTCAACGAGCTGGGCGAACAGCTGCGCCGTTCCGAGGTCTCTCTGCGCGCCGGGCTCGCGCAGCACCGCGCGGAGCTCGAGGACGCCGGGGCGGCACGCAGGGAGGCACAGGGTGCCTTGGTGGCCTTGCTCGACGGCGTGGGAGCATCGGACCCCGCTGACTACCGGCGGATCGTCGGGATCGAACGGGAGCGCGCGGAGCACTGCTCGCTGATCGAGGACTTCGAGCTGACCTTGTCGGGCCGCTTCGGCGACGCCGGGAGCGCTCAGGCCCGTGAACGGCTCGCGACCGGGGACCTCGCCGACTGGCAACAAGAAGCCGAGGAGCTGCGGTCCGCCGTCACGCTCGCCGCGCAACGTCACGACGAAGCCGTTCGCACCCATCAGGACGCGAGCGTCGCAATGGGACAGCTCG
>CAYVYG010000055.1:0-12498 GCA_964454385.1 uncultured Microthrixaceae bacterium | reverse complement strand
GGACCTCAATGCCAAGCTGGCCGCCCTGGAGGCGCACCGCAGCCAGATGGAGACCACCCACTTCTACGGGCTCGATCCCGACGGCTCGCGCGAAGAGGCGCTCGCCGGGTTCCGCGCGCGTGAGCGCGAGCGTTGCAGCGATGCGCCTGGCGCACCACCGGGAACCCTCGCCGAGGCATTCCACGTGATCATCGATCAGCTCTGACGCACCTCTGAACGTCCGGGCAGCCCGTCGGTGTCGCGTGGAGGGGAGATCAGCGGTCCGGGGTCAGTCGCCTCCGCTCTCGTCGGCCGCGCCGCTATCGGACTGCGAGGTGTCGGGAGGTCCGTCGCCACCGGGTGACGCGGAATCGCCGACGGTGGTCTCGGTCGGCTCGGGCTCCCCGGCACCGGGCTGACCCGTGGTCGGTGCACCGGGCGCGGTCGTGTCGTCACCCCGATCCGCCCCGGAGGTGTCCACACCGCCGGGAGCGAACTCGCGGGGCGCCACGCGCTCGAGAACCGAGCGCTCCACGTCGAACAGGAACCCCTCGGGTGACGGAGTCGGCGCCAGGTACTGGATCGCGATGATCACGTCGCCCACTGCCATCATCGACCAGTCCTGCACCCCCGTCGGCGACTGGTACCTGCGGTCCACGTGGTCGGTGATCGGCGGGTCCCGTTCGATGTCGCGCGACGTCACCTTGATCCGCTCACCGCCATCGGTGCGGAAGAAGGTGTCGCACCCCTCGAGGGCATCGGTGACCTCGTCGATGTACTGCTCCGCCGCGCTCCACTTGTCGACCCGCAGCGCCTGGGAGATGATCCGGGCGTTGTTGGTCTCATCGGCCCACACCGCGGCCTCCTTCGACGACAGCGGTGTGGGTGTCGGGATCGCCTCACCGCACACATCGGCACCGAGGATCCCGAACCCGGCGAGCACCGGGTCACCGGGTGTCCAGCTGGGGCCCAGGTCCTCCTGGGCCACCAGCGCGGCGCTCACCTCGATGTTGCCGGCGAGGGAAGCCTGGTCGAGAGCGATCGCCGAGGATGCCTCGTATTCGATGTAGCGCAGCGGGAAACCGAGCGCGTACCCGAGGCCCATGCCGAAGATCGCGACGATGGCGGCCAGCAGCACGATGCGCGACACCTGGGAGCCGAGCCGTCGTCCGAGGACCCGAAGGCGTCCGCCGCCACGACCACCCACCGCAGGCTCGGCTCTCTCGGGCGTCTCGGACGCGACCGGATCGCCGGCGCTGCGGTCCCGTGCACCCTCGTGCCCGATGTCATCGGGGCCCGGCGCACCGCGAACCGTGGGAAAGGACGGGTCGGCCGGTCCGTGGTGACCCGTGGTCTGTTCAGTCGTCACCGTCGGCCTCCCCGGCGAAGCGATCAGCCCACAGGGCCAGATCCTCGGCCGACAGTTTCGCGAACAACAGCCCCGGAGTGGTGAACCGGTCCCCCGGCGAGACCGCTTCGCGCACCGCGTCCGGGAGCGTGGCGTCGAGCACGAGGTCGGTTCCTTCCGCATCGGGCAGCGACGTCCGGAGCTTCTGCGCGGCAGCCGGGACGAAGGGTTCCGATGCCACCGAGTACAACAGCGCCAGCTGCAACGCCACGCGCAGGGTCGCGGCTGTCGCATCACGGTCCGTCTTGATGGTCCTCCATGGCTCGCGTTCCTCCATGTAGACGTTCCCCTCCGCCCACAGTGCACGCAGCGCTGCGGTCGAGCGACGGAACTGCAGAGCGTCGAGCGCGGCGATGAGCTCAGTGAGTCGGCCCGAGACACGCTCCCAGAGAGCGACCTCCGAAGGGCCCTGCTCGCCGCCCGACGGCACGACCTCGCCGAAGTGGCGCGACACCTGGGTCGCGGTCCGGTTGACGAAGTTGCCGAACGTGCCGACCAGGTCCTTGTTGACGGCGTCGCCGAAGAGGTCCCAGGTGAAACTCGAGTCGTCCGACTCGGGAGCGTTGGCCATCAGGTACCAGCGCCAGCAGTCCGCGGGCACCAGTTCGAGCGCGTCGGACATGAACACGCCACGTCCCTGGGAAGTGGAGAACTTGCCGCCGTAGTAGGTGAGCCAGTTGAAGGACTTGAGCCGATCCACCAGCAGCCAGTCCTCGCCCGATCCGAGGATCGTGGCGGGGAACGACAGCGTGTGGAAGGGCACGTTGTCCTTTCCCATGAACTGGGTGTAGGTCACGTCGTCGGCACCCGCACCAGTACGCCACCAGCGTTCGAAAGCGGCCCGGGGGTCCGGGCCGCCGAGGCCCGCATCGGCCCATTCGCGGGTCGCCGAGAGGTATCCGATCGGCGCGTCGAACCACACGTACCAGACCTTGCCGGCAGCTTCGGGGAAGTCGTCGGGGTCCACCGGTATCCCCCAGGTCAGGTCGCGGGTGATCCCCCTGTCCTCGAGGCCCTCGTCGAGCCACTTGTACGCGATAGACCTCGTGAGCGGGGGCCAGTGGTCCTTGGTGTCGACCCACGCCCTGATCCGCTCCGCGAGCTTCGACTGCAACAGGAACACGTGGGCCGAATCACGGACCTCGAGGTCGGTCGCCCCCGAGATGGCCGAACGGGCGCCCAGCAGCTCGGTGGGCTCGAGCTGCTTGCCGCAGCTCTCACACTGATCACCCCTGGCCCGGTCGTATCCGCAGTTGGGACAGGTGCCGATCACGTAACGGTCGGGCAGGAACCGGCTGTCGGCCACCGAGTACACCTGCGAGGTGGTGCGCACCTCGGTGAAGCCCTGCGCCTTCAGCCGGCGAGCCAGGTGGGCGGTCATCTCGTGGTTCTGGGGAGCCGAGGTGCGACCGAACCAGTCCCAGCTCAGACCGAAGCGCTCTCCCAGCTCGCGCTGGGCCTCGTGGTGGCGGGCGCAGTATTCGGCCACGTCGACCCCCTCGGCCAGAGCGCCCAGCTCGGCGGGTGTCCCGTGCTCATCGGTCGCGCAGATCGCGAGCACCTCGTGGCCGGCGGCACGCAGGTACCGGGCGTAGACGTCGGCCGGCAGCATCGAACCCACGAGGTTCCCGAGGTGCTTCACTCCGTTGATGTAGGGCAGGGCGCTGGTTATCAGGTGTCGGGCCACTTGTGTCCTCTGTCGGGGGCCGAAGTGGCCCCGGATGTCCTACCGGCTGGGGGTGGATGCCGGCTGGGTGGATGCCGGCTGGGTGGATGCCGGCTGGGTGGATGCCGGCTGCGCGCTCGGAGCAGATGGCGGTCGGAGCACATGGCTGCGACACCGGATGCTCCAGACGGTCGATCGTACCGGGATCGCAACCGGGTGTCGCAGCGCAGCCGTAGTGTCGAACCCATGTCGTGGCCCCGCGCCCATCGGATCGAACCCGGCGGTGAAACACCCGGAGCACTCGTGCTAGAACCCGCTGGTCAACTAGCCGACCGTCCCGGCACGGGAACCCGCGAAGCGCCACCACTGGTCGGTTTCGACATCGAGACCGACACCTCACGGGGCGGTCTCGATCCGCGGACCTCGTCGGTGGTCGCCACGGCCCTGGCCGCAGGTGGCGGTGACGAGGTGATCCTGGGCGACGAGCGCGAGATCCTGGTGCGAACGGACCAGCGGATCGCGGAGCTGGGCACTGCGCTGCTGGTCACCTGGAACGGATCGGGCTTCGACCTGCCGTTCCTGGAGCACCGCGCGCGGATCCTGGAGGTGGAACTGGGCCTGTCCACCACCGAGGACCCGCGGCGGCTCTCCCATCGCGAGCCGGGGCGACGGGCGGTGCGGGCGCGATGGCACCGCATGGTCCACCTCGACGGCTACCAGCTCTACCGCGCGGATGTCGGGGTGACCCTGGGGCTGTCCTGTGGGCTCAAGCCGCTAGCCCGGCTGGTCGGCCTCACACCGGTCGAGCTCGACCGGGCGATGCTCCACGAGGAGGATCAGGACTCGATCGCGCGATACGTGGCCTCCGATGCCCGGATCGCGAGCGAGCTGGTACGACGCAGGATGCCCGCTGCGCTCACCATGGCCGATTGGCCCATGCAGCCAGCCGATCGGCCCCTGCAGCCAGCCGATCGGCCTGCCGGCGCGGGTTCACAGCTGCGCCCGCGAGCTGCGCGAGACTGACCCGATGCCACTGAGCAATGGCCGTCATCCGGTCACGACCGGGAACCCCGCCGCGTCGGAGCCCCGCGGTGAGCAGCGTCACCTTCGACGAGGTCACCAAGCACTTCGGGGAGACCGTCGCGGTCGAGGACATGAGCCTCGAGATCATCGACGGGGAGTTCATGGTCCTGCTGGGGCCCTCGGGTTGCGGCAAGTCCACCGCCCTTCGGATGATCGCCGGGCTGGAGGAGGTGACCAGCGGGATGCTCTCGATCGGCAACCGCGTGGTCAACAACATCCCGCCACGTGAACGTGACATCGCGATGGTGTTCCAGAGCTACGCGCTCTACCCGCACATGACGGTCCGCCGCAACATCGAGTCACCTCTGGTCGCCAACCGCAGGACACGGCTGCCCGGGCCGGAGCGGACCCAACGGGTGCAGGACGCGGCGGAGATACTCGGTCTGGTCGACTACCTGGACCGCAAGCCCGGGGCGCTCTCTGGCGGTCAACGCCAGCGGGTGGCCCTCGCCCGGGCGATCGTGCGACGCCCCGAGGCGTTCCTGATGGACGAGCCGCTGTCCAACCTGGACGCGAAGCTGCGCACCCAGACCCGCCTCGAGCTGGTCGAGCTCCACCGCAGGCTCGGAACCACCTTCGTCTACGTCACCCACGACCAGGTGGAGGCAATGACGATGGCCGACCGCATAGCGATCATCGAGGACGGACACGTGCAGCAGGTGGGCAGACCCCAGGAGGTCTACGACCTCCCCGCGAACCTGTTCGTCGCGCAGTTCATAGGCAACCCCCCGATGAACACGATCACAGGCACGGTCGCCCAGCGCGGGCCCACCACGATGATCCGCACCGAGGCGGGGACCGTGGGCACCACGTCCAGCGCCGTGCCGCCCGAGGGCACCGAGGTGGTGGTGGCGGTCCGACCCGAGCACATGTCGATCGGAACCGCCGACGTGGGCGCGACCGGTGTGGACACCACTGATGTGGGGACCACCACCCCGGGCCTGCACGGCACCGTCGAGAACATCGAGATGCTCGGTCACGAGCGTCATCTGCTCGCGAGGATCGGCCCCGGGGTGATGGTGGCGCGTCTCGATCCCGAACTGCCCTCACCGGCGGTCGGCGACCCGGTGTCGCTGGCTGTCGACCCCGCGCACATGCACCTGTTCGATCCGCTCACCACACTGCGGATCGGCGCCAACGCCGGCCCGACGGCTGCGCCCGGGCGATCGGGTGACTCCGATCCCGCGCCGGAGAAGCCGCGGTGACCACGAGCGCCGGGGATGCGTCCGGCGGGCCGACCAGGAGGACCTCCCAGAAGGTCCGTGAAGGTCTGCTCGGCTGGCTGTTCCTGGCGCCGGCACTCGCGGTGTTCGTGGCGTTCTTCTACTACCCGCTGTACCGCCTCGTCGACATGGCACTGCACCGCGAGAACCGCTTCGGGATCGGGGTGGCGCCGTATGTCGGTCCGTCGCAGATCTTCGACACCCTCACCGGCAACGACTTCGTCGAGGGAGTCGTCCACTCGGCGCTGTTCATGGTCTACACGGTCCCGCTCGGCCTGGTCCTCGGTGTCGTCCTGGCGGTCGTCGCGAACCGTCGACTGCGGGGCATCAGGTTCTTCCAGACCGTGTTCTCCTCGACTGTCGCCACCTCCGTGGCGGTCGCGTCGGTGATCTTCTTCACACTCGTCAACCCCGAGGTCGGCTACTTCAAGGACGTCTCGTGGTTGAGCCTGGCGGATCCCGACACGGCGCTGTTCTCGGTCAGCCTGTCGTCGGTCTGGCAGAACCTCGGGCTCACCTTCATCATCGTGCTCGCATCGCTGCAGGCGGTGCCGCCCGAGATGGAGGAGGCAGCCGCACTCGACGGCTACGGCCCGCTGCGGCACTTCTTCCGGATCACGGTCCCGATGATCAGCCCGGCCCTTCTCTTCCTGGCGGTGGTGCTGGTCGTGCACGCGCTGCAGGCCTATGCCCAGATCGAGTTGCTCACCAACGGCGGCCCGGGCACTGCCACCGAGACGCTGCTCTACAAGATCGCCGATCCCCAGGGCATCCGCTCGACGGGGGTGAAGGCCTCGATGTCGCTCGGGCTGTTCGTGTTGACCGCGGCCGTCGCGGCTATGCAGTACGGACTGCTCTCCAAGCGGGTGCACTATGGAGATTGAGCGGGTGCACCATGGAGATTGAACGAGCGAACCACACGGCTGCGAGGAGGGCGCTCGCCACCACCGGCTGGTACGCGACCCTGATCGCGCTCTCGGCGGTGATCCTGTTCCCGATCTACATGCTGGTCCTGCGGGCCATCTCGTCTCCGATCGCGTTCATCAACGCCGGACAGCCCCTCTGGTTGGTGCAACCCGAGTGGGACATCTTCTCGCGGGCGTGGTCGGACGCCGGCATGGCGCGCGCCATGCTCGTGAGCGTTGCGATCACCGCGGTGATCATGACCGCCCAGTTCCTCACCTCGGTCCTCGCCGCCTACGCGTTCGCCTTCCTCGAGTTCCCGTTCCGCAAGCTCATGTTCGCGATCGTCATCGGCACCCTGCTGTTGCCGATCGAGGTGACGCTGATCGCGAACGTCAGGACCATACGCGAGCTGGGCTGGCTCAACTCGGTGCAGGGCCTCTCGTTCCCGTTCCTCGCCACCGCTCTGGGCATCTTCTTGATCCGCCAGGGCTTCCTCGGGATCCCGAGGGATCTGCGCGACGCCGCCACGATCGACGGCTTCGGTCACCTCGGCTTCATGTTCCGCGTGGCGGTCCCGCTCGCGAAGCCGGTGATCGGTTCGTTCCTCGTGATCTCGTTCCTCTCCGCGTGGAACCAGTACGTCTGGCCACGAAACGCCACCGATTCGGGTGATTGGCAGACCGTGCAGATCGCCCTGCGTACACTGACCACCACCAGGATCGACGAGGTGAACCTCGCGTTCGCCGGAGCCATCATCGCGGCGTTGCCGCTGGTGGTGCTGTTGATCTTCTTCCAACGACAGATGGTCAGAGGACTCACAGCAGGTGCTGTGAAGGGCTGAGACCCGACAAACGATGACCCTTGGGGTGATGATGAGACACATGAGCTTGCGAACCGGCCGATCGAAGGTCCTGTTAGCGCTGCTGGGCGCCCTCGCGCTGGTGAGCGCCGCCTGTGGCGGCGATGACGGCGACGACGGGTCCGCCTCCGGGTCCGGGACCTCGGGTGAGGTTTCCGCTGACGACTGTCCCGTCGATGCACTCGAGGAGACCGACGGTCCGGTTGAGATCACCGTGTGGCACGCGATCGTTGGGCTCGCTGCGGACACCGTCGAGGACTTCGCGAAGGAGTACAACGCATCCCAGGACAAGGTGAAGGTGACCGTCGAGTCGCAGGGCGCCAACTACGAGGAGCAGCAGACGAAGTTCCTGGCAGCGCTGAGGGACCCCGCCACGCTCCCCGACATCATGTTGGCCGAGGACACCAACACCCAGACCATGATCGACTCGCAGGCCGCCATCCCCGCGCAGTCCTGCATCGAGGCCGACCCGGCCGCCGGCGAGGTCTACGACAACCTGATGCCGGCCGTTGCCAAGGGCTACTCGGTCGAAGGTGTCCAGTGGCCCGCCGCGTTCGGCGTGTCCACGCCGGTGCTCTACTACAACAAGTCGCACTTCGCGGCGGCCGGGCTCGACCCGGAGGACCCGCCGTCCAACCTGGCGGAGATCCGCAGCGCAGCCCAGGCGATCGCCGATGCGAAGGCTGCCGGCAAGGTCACCACCGAAGGCGGCAAGCCGGTGCCTGAGGGCGCACCGTTCGTGTTCCGCGCCGATGCCTGGTGGCTCGAGAACCTCGCATCGTCGGCCCACAACGAGCTCGTCAACGAGAACAACGGCCGGGACGGCCTGGCGACCGAGTCCAAGTTGTTGAACCCGACCACCACCGAGTGGAGCGAATGGATGCAGTCGATGACCGAGGACGGCCTGCAGAAGACCGTCGCCTACTCGGCGACCTTCGACGCCTACCTGGCGGTGGCCACCCAGAGCTCCTCGATGCTGATCGAGACCTCGACCGCCTCGACCACGATCGACGCCCTGATCGCCGGCACCCTGCGGCCCGAGGACATCGGAGCAGACGCCGGCACGGACCTCTCGGGACTCGCGTTCCCCGACCTCGATGTCGGTGTCGGCCAGCTGCCCGGACCCACCGAGGCAGGGAGCGGGCAGATCGGCGGCAACGCCTGGTACATCATCGGCGAAGGACGCTCACCAGAGCAGATCGCAGCCGCCTGGGACTTCCTCAAGTGGGTCAACCAGACCCCGCAACTCGTCAAGTGGACCGCACAGGGCTCCTACCTACCGGTGTTCTCCAACGCCGAGGAGGCCCCCGAGATGCAGGCCTACTTCACCGACACACGCCCCGGATCCTGGTTGGCGACCGCGCTCGAGAGCCTGAAGAAGGTCGACCCCGACTTCCCGGGCCCCGTGATCGGTCCCTACAAGGAGTTCCGCAGCGCTGTGCGAACCGCGATCGAGGAGGGCCTCATCGGTGACAAGCCGATCGACCAGACCTTCGAGGCCGCGAACGGGAAGTTCCAGGAAGCGCTCGACGCCTACAGAGCCGAGGTGGGCGGCTAAGCGAACTGTCCGGGCTCACACACGCCAGTGTGGTCCCACACCGGACAGTTCGCCGGGGGGCGAGGAACTGTCCGGGCTCACACACGCCAGTGTGGTCCCACACCGGACAGTTCGCCGGGGGGCGAGGAACTGTCCGGGCTCACACACGCCGGTGTGGTCCCACACCGGACAGTTCGCCGGGGTGCGGACAGTTCGCCGGGGTCAGATGAGGTCGAGGCGGCGTGCCATGTCGCTCCGGAAGCGCCCATGGGGATCGAGCTCTGCGCGCACTTCGCGCCATCGGTCGAGGCGCGGGTACATCGCGGGGATCAACTCGGGCCGGACACGGGAGTCCTTGGCGAGGTAGATGCGGCCTTCCGCCGCAACCACCGCCTCGTCGAGCTCGTCGAGCAGCGGTTCGAGCCCCGGGGTGACCGGCATGTCGAGCGCCAGGGTCCAGCCCCGCAACGGGAACGATAGGTGACCGTCGTTCGCGTCACCCATGCGCTTGAGCACCGCCAGGAACGACGAGATGCCGGCCTCGGAGAGCCGCTCGACCGAGGTGCGGATCGTCTCCTCGGCGCCGTCGGGCACCACGCACTGCCACTGCAGGAACCCACGCCGGCCGTAGATCCGGTTCCACTGCGCGATCATGTCGAGCGGGTGGAAGAACGCCTCGATGCTCATGATCGCATCACGTCGGCGCGCCGGGGCCTTGCGGTACCAGAGCTCGTTGAACGCCATGATCGTCGCCCGGTTCAACAAGCCCGATGGGATGATGTCCGGTGGTGATGGGAGCTGGGCGGTGCTGAACCCGAGAGGACTGTCCACACCCGCTGACCGCGCCTCGGCCCCGGTGGCGAAGCGACCTCGGTCGAGCACCGAGCGGCCCATCGCGCGGCCCCGGGCCATCAGGTCGATCCATGCCACCGAGTAGTCGTAGCGGTCATCTCCTTCGACCATCAGAGCCATGACCTCGTCGAGGTCGCCCGCCCGGTCAGTGTCGACCATGAGCCGCGACGAGGTGATCGGCTTCATCCTGATCGTTGCGTCGAGGACCACCCCGGTCAGGCCCATCCCTCCGGCGGTCGCCCAGAACGCCTCCGGTTCGGCCTCGGGTGAGACCACACGGACCCGGCCATCACCGTCGAGCAGCGTGATCGATTCCAGGTGATCGCACCACGAGCCCGCACGATGGTGGTTCTTGCCGTGGATGTCGGCCGCTATGGCGCCGCCCACGGTGACCATCCTGGTTCCGGGGGTGACCGGCACGAACAACCCGAGAGGCACCAGGCGCTCCATCAGCTCGTGCAGGCTCGTGCCGGCCGAGGCGGTCACGCGAGCACCGCGAAGGTCTATGTCGGTGATCCCCGAGTTGCATGGCCCCTCCAGCACCAGGCCACCGGAGTTCTGCGCGCAGTCCCCGTATCCTCTTCCGAGCCCCCGGGCCACCAGTCCCCGGGCACCGGTCTCGCCCAGCACCGAGGCGATCTCCTCGTGACCACGGGCGCAGACCAACTCGGCCGCACTGCCGGCGGTGCGACCCCAGCCGCTGAGCACCCGGCGGCTCCTCCTCACCGGTTCCCCGCCCTCATCGCCGGACCATCCTCATCGCTGCACCATCCTGATCGCTGCACCATCCTCATCGCTGCACCATCCTGATCGCTGCACCATCCTGATCGCTGCACCTTCCCCTTGGCCTCGACGTGCTCACGTGTACACACCGACGAAGATGCAAGCGACCAGCAGCACTCCCATCAGCTGCATCTGGCGATCGTGGAGGATCACGTCCTCGGGGGCGGACCCCTCGCCCTTGTCGACCAGGAGCGCGTAGCGCAACACGGCGATGACCAGCGGGATGATCGACAGTTGCGCCCAGGGGGTCGCCACCGAGATGTTCGCGGTCGAACCCGATCCGGCCTCCACGGCCCAGAGGCAGTAGCTGATCACCGTGCCCGAGGCCGCCACCGTCTGGACGAGGTTCAGGTAGTCGGAGCTGTACTCACCGAGGGTCGCCCGCAGCGAGGACGCCTGGTCACCCAACTCGGCCGCCTCCGCGTGGCGCTTGGCCGCCGCTATGAACAACGACCCGAACAGGGAGATGACGAGGAACCAGTCCGAGACGTCCACCCCGGCGGCGAAGGCGCCTCCCAGGAGGCGGAGTATGAACCCCGCCGAGAGGATCACCAGGTCGAGGACCACCACCCGCTTGAGCCAGAACGAGTACACGGTGGTCAACACGGCGTAGCCGGCGACGATCCCACCCAGCGCCCAGTTGGGATCGGAACCGAACCCGCGGTTGAGCACGGCTGCCGTCACCCCGGTGCAGAACATCACCGCCGCCGCAGCGATCGCGACCCCCATCGGGACCACGCCGGCTGCGATCGGGCGGTTGCGTTTGGTGGGGTGCGCCCGGTCCGATTCGACATCGAGGATGTCGTTGACGATGTAGGTGGCCGACGACACCAGACAGAACGCCACGAACCCCACGAGCGTGAGCCGCAGGTAGTAGGTCGAATCGAACGGGTTCAGGACCCCCGCCGCCGCCGGAGCCACGAAGACCAGCACGTTCTTGGCCCACTGCTTGGGACGCGCCTCGCGCACCAACCCGCGCAGCAGCGATGCGCCGGTGGTCGCAGAAGCGGGTTTGGGCTCCATGGTCGTCTGATCGGTCACTTGGAAGCTCCGTCGATGAGCTCACCGGTTCGAAGGACCGGCATCACACCGTTCCCCTGCCTCTTGCGAGTGCCTCTTGTGGGACCGGTTCACCTCACCTCGCGCCTGGGGGCTCGATGGATCCCTGGACCGGGAGTGTACCGGCAGGTCCCCGCTACCCGAAACGTCCCCCGATGGCATCGACGATGGCATCGATCGTCGACGGCTCGGCATCGCTTCGCATGTGGCCGTGCGCGGCACGCAGGAGCCGGTCGTTCACCGCCCTGCCGAGACCGACGGGCTCCACTGCGGCGACAACCGCCACGTCGGGTGGACCACCAGGATCGGTCGCCTCGTCGAGTGAGCGCAGCACCGGGTACAACGTGCGGGCCGCCTCGAAGGGCTCACCCAACTCGATCAGGCGCACACCGAGGCCCCTGTCACGCAGAGCGGCGACGATGGCGTGCGCCACATCGCCGTCGCGCGCGGTGAAGACCACCGGTACCTCCGGCGCGTAGTGCGACACCGATGTCCCGGGTGATTCCAGGGGCTCTGCTGCTCCAGCGGTCACGGTCGCCGCAGGTCCTGTCGCCGTGTGTTCGAGCCCGGCGTGTTCGAGCCCGGCGTTTTCGCGCCCGGTGTGTTCGAGCACCGTCGCTCCGGGCAGCGCCTCCCTCAGGTCCTCGACGGTGACACCGCCCGGCCTGAGCACCCTGAGGACCGCGCCGTCGAACGCGACGACGGTCGATTCCACCCCGAGCGTGGTGGGTCCACCGTCGAGCACCGCTCGCATCCGACCGTCGAGCTCGCTGACCACGTGGGCGGCGGTGGTGGGGCTCACCCGGCCGAAGCGGTTCGCCGACGGGGCGGCCACGGGCACCCCCACAGCGTCGATCAGGTCCAACGCGATCTGGTTGGCTGGGCACCGGAGCCCCACCGTCGGGCCCATGGAGACCTCCGGAGCGAGGCGCAGCCCCCCGCCATCGATCCCACCAGGGCCTCCCGGGCCACCGGCGTTCCCCGTCGGTGCCGGTGAGGTGGCCAACGGCGCCCGGGGAACCACCACCGTGAGCGGACCGGGCCAGAAGGCCTCGGCGAGCCTGCGGGCCGTCCCGTGCCCCGCATCGAGGTCCCCCAGGGTCTCCGCCGTGGAGATATCGCTGACGTGCACGATCAGAGGAT
>CAYVYG010000054.1:0-12574 GCA_964454385.1 uncultured Microthrixaceae bacterium | reverse complement strand
ACCCCGGTGTCGAGGATGAACGCCGAGCCCACCGCGGGTCCACCGATCAGGTTGTGGACGCGGTCGGCGACCAGCAGCGGGTAGCCGAGCGGTTCACGGTGGTCATCACTTCTGAAGTGGCAGTGGTGCCAGTGCAGCACCTGCTCGAGCACGAAGAACGACACGAACCCCGCAACGACCCAGAGGTAGACCACGAGGTCGTTGCCGAGCACGTCTATGGCACTGGGAAGCATGTGGAACAACGCTCCGCCGAGCAATGAACCCGCCGCGAGGGCAACGACCGGCAACAGCACGCGCTGGAGCACCGGATCCGGCAGCAGTGCGATGAATCCGCCTACGAGGGCGACCAGGGCCATCGCGATCCCGCCGAGGACGATCAACACGAGGGTCGAGCTCACGCCAGCCCCGACCTCGGGTCGATCTCAGCACACCCGGCAGAGCATCCCAGAACGACGGGGGCTCTGCCACATCGGCTCACGATGCCCCACCGACACAGCTGACCCCGGCCCGGCAGGTGCGGCCTGGAGTAGTTTCACGACGGAAGGAGGACACGATGGCTTCGCGCAGGAAACTCGGCGTGCAGGACGCGCTGTGGCTCGCGATGGATCGGCCCAACAACCTGATGGTCGTCGACGCGGTCATGTGGACCGAAGAGCCTCTCGATCCGCAGCGCACCCGCGACGTGATGGTCGAACGACTGTGGGACCGCTATCCGGTGTTCCGCAGCCGTGCGGTGCGCGACGACGACGGATCCTGGTGGTGGGAGGTGGACGAGGGTTCATCCTTCGATGATCTCATGTCCCACGTGGAGCTCGACGACCCGGATGACCCGCGGTCGTTGCAGGAGTTCGTCGCAGCGCGGCGGACCCGGCCGCTCGAGGCCGACCGGCCCCTGTGGGAGGTGGTCCTGGTCGACCGCTACCTCGGTGGGAGCGCGGTATTGACCCGCTCCCACCACGCCGTGGCCGACGGCATGCGCATGATGCAGCTCGCAGCATCGCTGTTCGACGCCACACCGGAGGGTGGACCCATCCTGGCCCCGCCACCCGAGCAGTACGGCGTGCGCCACGACGAACCGATCCATCCGGCCACCGATCCTCTCCACACGGCTCTCGAGGGACTCAGGCGCCAGGCAGGCGGCACCGCGCGGGTGGGGACCACCGTCGGTGAACAGGCGGCTGCGCTCGCGGGTCGGGTGCCAGGGGCACTCACCGGCGCGGTGCGGGCTGCGGGTGCCGCGGTCACGAACCCGATCGGCGCCACCCACGGCTGGATCACCGCGTCGTGGGGCAAGGTGGCCGATGCGCTCAGCGAGGCCGGAGATGCCATCGGCTCCGCGGTTGCCGCCAGCGGCCCCCTGGTGGACGCGTTCTCGGCGGTTGCCGCCGATGTGGACGTGGTGCGCAAGCTGGCTTTCGGCACCCGCAACGACGCCGCTGTCTGGACCGGCACCGCCACGGGCGAGAAGGCGGTCGCGTGGTCAGAGACGCTGTCACTGGAGCGGGTCAAGTCGGTAGCGCGCGCCGAGGGAGCAACGGTCAACGACGTGCTGGTCGCATGCGTGGCGAGCACGTTGCACCGCTACCTCGGCCGGCACCACCAGAGCTGTGCGTCGGTGACCTTCATGGTGCCGGTGAACCTCAGCCCCATGGACCTCACCCTGCCCGAGGAGCTCGGCAACAGCTTCGCGCTCGTGCAGTTGGAGCTACCCACCGGGGAGGCTGATCCGCGTGCGGTACTGCGCACCGTGCACCACCGGATGGAGCGCATCAAGGCCGGTCACGAAGCGGCGATCGCGTTCCAGATCCAACGGACGCTCTCGAGCATCAACCGCAGCATCTACGAGGTGGCGGTCGACCTGTTGGCGAACCGCACCGTCGGCGTGCTCACCAACGTCCCCGGGCCACCGATGCCGGTCTACCTGGCCGGCCGTCGGGTCTCTGGCATGACCGGTTGGGCACCGCTGTCGGGTGACCAGCCGATGAGCTTCACCATCTACAGCTACGACGGCTCGGTGACCGTGGGCATCGCGGCTGACCGCAACCTGGTGCCCGATCACGAGGCGATCGTGCACGAGTTCGCCCCGGCGTTCGCACACCTGGAGGAAGCGGTGACCGGGCTCTGAGCGACGCTCCGGACGCTGGTGTACGACTCGGGGGCGCCGGTTTCCCGAGGCTCCCGCCGGGTCGTGACCACGAGCAATGCACAAATGACCATGAGCGGCAGGTGCAGTGTTCCCATCCACCAGCTGGCGGGGTCGAGCAGAAACCAGATCACCATGTTGAGTGCACCGAAGATGACCCCGAGCCAACCGACGAAGGCGCGGGTTGTCCTTCCGTAGGCCTCGGGGCGTAGAGCCATCGTGCCCGCCACCACGGGCGTGACCATGCAGTACGTCACACCGGCACCCCGCTCCAACCTCCGGCCACGACAGTGTCACCAGAGAGCCCGAACGGGTAGAGCCAGGCCCACAGCATCAACGGAACCAACCACAGGCGTGCCCGCCTAAGGGGAGCAACATCGGTGCGCTGTAGCCCCGCGATGCACACCGCTGCCACGATGAGCTGCGTCAGCACGTTTCCGAGGATGACCGCGATTCCGCCCGAGAGCGTGGCCGTGTTCTGGAAGATCGCGACCACGACGAGGATCGATGCGTAGTAGGCGAGGACGATCTTGGGGTAGGGACCGATCCCGACCACGCCGATGATCGCCACTGCGAGCAGGGCGAGCTTCGCAACCGGCAACAGGACCTGCACCGACTCCACCCAGGGGTCCATCAGCACGTCCCGGATCAGCTCGGTGATCTCCTCGGTGGCCACGATCGAGCCGCCTCGGAGTGACGGGACAGCGAACACGATCACCAACAGCGCAACAGGCACTATCCAACCTCGGTGCCGGTGCTTCGCAGCCGGCGCGTGATCACTGTTCAACTCGTTCCTCCTTCAATTCGGGAACACAGCCCTCCTGCTCGGAACACAATCCTCGCAACTGCTCCTTCCCGACCGCGTTCACGCTGTCCGGGCTACAGCTCTCTCTTGCCGATCCGGCGCTCGGCGAACAGGAGCAACATACCCCCGGACAGGAGCGCGACGGCCGTCGCCGGCAGGTAGTCCGAGCTCGGGTTGCCATCGATGAGACCTGCTACCGCAACCAGGAGCTCACTCGGAAGCCAGGGCGCGAGAGCCGGTGCGAGTGCTGCGATCGGCAGCATCAGCAGGACTGCGACGCTGGCGAAGACCGTGGCTGCGACAGAGCTCAGCATGCTGGCGGTGGCAGCGACGACGGATACGGCAAAGGCCAGGTAGACCGAGCCGAGCAGCGTGCCCACCACCATGGGACCGGTCGGTAGACCTCCGAGGAGTACTACGGTTACCACCCACGCGATCCCCGTTCCGATCCACAGCGCTGCCACCGCAGTCGCGACCGCAACACCGAATCTCGGCAACACGAGCATGTGCGGCCCGGTCACCTTGGTGCGCAGGAAAGCCTCGAACTCCGGGTGCGCGCCCAGCGTGAGCGCACTGGCGGCCAGCACGACCACCGACAGCAGTCCGAGCTGGCTACCGTTGCTCACGAACTGCACGATCCCGTCGACCGGCTGTGGATCCGGTCCGACGATCGTGACCTCGCCACCGCCGAAGTTCGACAGGATCTCCCTAAGATAGCGAGCGAGGAGTGGGCCAGCCGTACCGAAGAAGACGTACGTACCCACCACGAGCATCCAGAGGTGGGTCCGCGTGAGGCGCAGCAGCTCGAGGCGCCACAAGGTCATGCCCGGCCCTCCTCCGCCTGAGGAGCCCGGACCCCGGGGCATGCCGACGGAAGTGCTCATGACGTCAACTCCAGGAAAGCACTTTCGATATCGGTGGCAGGACTGAATGAAACCAGCGCTGCACCCTCGGTGTCGAGGATGCCGGGAACCTCCCGTTCTGCTGCAGTTGCGTCGGTCACGGCCATGCGGATCCGGCCCGGAGCGTACTGCTCGACCTCCGCGGCCCACGAGCACGAACGGAGCCGCCCCAACAGTCCGTCAGTCGATCGTCGGACCTGCATGACGAAGGACGTGGAGGTCCGCGCGAGCAGATCCGCGAGCGGCCCCTGGAACAACAGTCTCCCGTTGTCGATCACCCCGACCGAGTCGCACACCCGTTGGACGTCAGCGAGGATGTGCGTCGAAAACACGACCGTCTTGGTCTGTGACAATCGCCCGACCAGGTCGAGCACCTCACGCCTGCCGGCCGGATCGAGCGCGGACGAGGGTTCGTCGAGCACGAGGATCTCCGGGTCACCCACGAGGCACCCAGCGAGCCCCAGGCGTTGAAGCATGCCCCGGGAGAACCCGCCACAGCGCCGATCGGCCGCCTCGACGAGTCCGACATCGACGAGCACCTCGTCCACGCGCTCATGAGGAGCACCGGGGTCAGTCAGGTGACGGGCGAGATCGACGACCTCGCGCGCGGTCAGCCACGGTTCGAACAGCGGCGTATCGACCAGGAAACCCATGTGTTGACGTGTGGTCGACAGCTCGACCACACCAGAGCTCGGGGCACGCAACCCGGCGAGGACCGACAGCAACGTCGTCTTGCCGGAACCATTGGGACCGATCAAGCCGTAGGTGCCGCCGATCGGCACGCGCAGGTCCACAGCATCGAGCGCGACGGTATCGCCGTACACCTTGGTCAGTCCCTCGGTTCGCACCGCCAGGGGAAGGTTCAGATCCCATTCGCCAGCTGAGCCGTCGCGGATACGCAGGCCTGCGGAGGAACTGCAGCTGTCCACGTCCTCGACGCCGCCCTCCCCGCCCGATGAGCGGCCGATGACGAACCAGGCGATCGGCCCGAACGGGACCGAAACGGCAATGACCACCGCCCAGACCCCCTTGGGGAGGACTCGTGCCTCATGGTGCACGAGATCGACCAGCGACGTCACAACCAAAGCAGCGGCGGCGATTAGTCCAACCCAGGCGACTACCGACACCTCCTCAGGGTAGTGCTGACCGGACAATCTCTCGTGACGAGCGACCTGTCTACTGGTCAACCCCGGGTGTGCGAGCCTCGCGACATGACCGGACAAACGAACTGGGTGTACGCAGGGTTGGGCATCTCGATTGGTGCCGCACTCGGTCTTTGCATCGGTGTCCTCATGTGGGATGGGGAGTGGCTCGCGCTGGCGATAGTGTTCGGCTCTGCCGCCGGTCTGGTCGCGGGCGCTGCGGCGGACACCATCGTGCGCCGGGGACGATGAGCGCCGACAGCCACCGACGGCGTGCCGTCCTGCGCAGGCCTCGAAGCAGAGGCCGGCTACTGGGCGCTACTGCGAGATCCACATCCCCGTCACGGGATGACCGGCCGCGAGACCCTCGGCCGGTTCGGAACCGTCGGGCAGGTCCGGTCCGTAGATGCCGTTGGGACCCCACTCCACGTCGTCGGCAGTTGCAACCGTCCATGGGACCCAGGTGCTCCAGAGGTTGTACAGGGACTTCGCGAAGTAGCGGTTCAGGTCCTCATAGATCCCTCGTCGGACTTCCTGGTCGGTCTCGACCCTCCCCTCATCGAGGAGCCGGTTGATCTCCGGGTCGTCGAACTTGCCGAAGTTCGTGGGTAGGCCGCCGTACCACCAGATGTACTGGGTGTCGGGATCATCGCCGGGGTGGTTGCGCCACATGAGCATCTGCCAGTCATCACCGAGCGCGGTGTCGATCTCCAGGGCCTGATCGACGGTCCTGATGTGGCTCTCGATGCCGGCGTTCGAGACCTGTTGTTGGATCCACTGGGCGCTGGCCTGCGCGGACGAATCCGCGAGGATCGCCATGGTGAACTCGAAGGGTTCGCCTGTCTCCTGTTCGTACTGGGCGACGAGCCTCTTCGCACGGTCGAGGTCGTGGTCGGGCATCCCTGTGTCCTCCAGGTACCCCATCACCCCGGGTGCGAACGGCCCGGAAGCGAGCGGAGCCAGTCCGAGTGCCAGGACCTGGCGGTCCTCCTCACGGTCGATCGCCGCGGCCATCGCCTGACGGGCGATGATGTCGTCGAACGGCGGCCTCGAGGCGTTGAACATGAGGTAGGCGACCTCGGCGCGGTCCTCACTCGAGACGACCTTCACATCGCCGTTCTCCGCGTCAGCGGTCAGGGTCTGGACCTGAGCGGGGATCGAGGTGTGCAGCGCGTCGATCTCACCCGAGAGCAGAGCGTTGGTCCGCGCGGTGGGTTCGGCGAAGGGCCGGAACTCGACCGCGTCGAGATACGGCAGTGGGTTTCCTTCGGCGTCGGTCTGCCAGTAGCCGTCGTTGCGCTCGGCGCGCAGGTGGTCCCCCGGAACCCACTCGTCGAGCTCGAAGGGCCCGGTGCCGATCAGCTTCGAGTCGCAGTGGTCGCGGTCGTCAAGTTGCGCCTGGGCCATGATCCCGACCCGGTCGGAGTAGTAGAGGTAGGCCGGCAGCGCTGGCCATGGGGTTGCCGTCCTCAGCGCCAGGGTGAGGTCGTCGACCACCTCCACCGAGGTGATGTTGTCGAACACGAACCGGAACAGCAGCGGCGTGCGCGCCGGGTACTCACCGCGCCATGCGTCCAGGTTGTTCTTGACCACCTCCGCGGTCAACGCGGTGCCATCGTGGAAGCTGACTCCGTCTCGGAGCTCGATCGTCCAATCGGTGTAGTCGTCGGCATGTTCGATCGACTCGGCGAGATACGGGACGTACTCCCCCTGGTCGTTGGGGGCGGTGAGCGTGTCGTAGATGCTGCGCGCCACCTGGATGCCCGAGATGGCGAGCTGGGCCTCGGGGATGCACCATCCACCCGTGTTGGCGGCCTCGAGTCCGTACACGAGCTCACCGCCGTAGGTCGGCTCGGGCTCGTCGCCCGGCGCGCCTGCATTGCTGTCGGTGGAGTCGCCTCCCCCACATGCCGAAGCGAACAGGACCACTGCAAGTGCAGCGACCGTGACACGTGCCATCATCGAACAACGAACTTGCGACACGGCAGACATCGCCGACATGCACCGAAGGCTAGCCAAGCCCTGATCAGTGAGGACGCCCGGCAGGGATGACGGCTGGCTCGAGTGCGGATCCTAGGGGCGCCATGACCGCTGCAGCCGGCAACACGGCCGACGACGTGCGCGTGGTCGACGTCGTCGCCGGTAGAAACCTCGAACCTCTGGGCATCGGCAGCGCCCGACCACCTCTGTCGTGGCGGGTCGAGACAGACCGCCCTGGCTGGTTCCAGACGGCCCATGAGATCGAGGTCACCTCGCCGGATGGCTCCGCGCCGCAACGCACCGGGGTCGTCGAATCGGACGCCTGCCGGTTCGTGCCGTGGCCCGCCGAACCGCTCGGATCACGCGACCGGGCCCGCGTCAGGGTCCGTGTCGTGGGAAGTGACGGCTCCCGGTCGCCGTGGAGCGAACCGGTCATGATCGAAGCAGGTCTGTTGCGGCCGAGCGATTGGACCGCCGAGTGGATCGCTGCGCCGTGGGACACCGGGGAGGTTCCGGTGTTCTCCTCCGTCGTCGCGCCGGGTGCTGTGGAATCGGCGCGCCTGTACATCTCCGCCTGCGGGGTCTACGAGGCATCGATCAACGACACGGTCTGTTCCGAAGAGATCCTCGCTCCGGGTTGGACGAGCTACCCGAACCGCATCCGGTACGCCACGTTGGACGTGACGGACCTGTTGCGCGAAGGCGACAACGATCTCCGTGTGCGGGTGGGCAACGGTTGGTTCACCGGGCGTCTGGGAGACGACGGGAGGCACAGCTTCTACGGCGAGGACGTCGCGCTGTTGGCCCAGCTCGAGACGACCGATGCGTCCGGGGTGACCACGACTTTCGTGACCGGCACGCACTGGGACGTCGCACCGAGTGGGATCGTCACAGCCGATCTCTACGACGGCGAGACCTTCGACGCCGGGCGGGTCCCAGGACCGCAGGATTGGGTGTCCGCGGTCGAGGTGGATCCCGATGTCGGGCCTCTCGAGGCACCGCTCGGCCCGCCGGTGAGGCGCATCGAGACGCTCCCGGTGGTGGAGGTCATGACGACACCGAGCGGTGGAACCGTGTTGGATTTCGGTCAGAACCTCGTCGGGCGCGTCCGGTTCACCATGGACGCCCGCGCGGACACCGACATCGTGCTGCGCCACGCAGAGGTGATGGAGAACGGCGAGCTCGCCACCGCCCCGCTGCGCACGGCGAAGGCCACCGACCGCTGCATCACCCGCGAGCCGGCAACGATCACCTGGGAACCCCGCTTCACGATCCACGGTTTCCGCTACGTGGAGGTGACCGGTTGGCCCGGGGAGATCGATCCGGGTGCCTTCGAAGCCGTGGTGTGCCACAGCGACATGGTCCGAACCGGGGAGTTCTCGTGTTCGGACGACAGGTTGAACCGGCTCCACGAGAACGCCGTGTGGGGGATGCGGGGCAACTTCGTCGATCTGCCCACTGACTGTCCGCAACGCGACGAACGCCTCGGGTGGACCGGCGACATCGCGGTGTTCGCGCCCACCGCCTCATACCTCTACGACGTCGACGGCTTCCTCGCATCATGGCTGGCGGACCTGGCTGTGGAACAGGCCGGGGACGGATCGGTACCGCTGGTCATCCCGTCGATCTTCGATCACAACCCGGCTGCGGCTGGTTGGGGCGACGCTGCGGTCGTCGTGCCCTGGGTGCTCTACCAACGCTTCGGTGACCGGGAGATCCTCGAGGCGCAGTTCCCGAGCATGCGGGCCTGGGTGGATCACGTCGCCGGGCTCACCGGGGAGGACCGGTTGTGGTCGACGGGGTTCCAGTACGGCGACTGGCTCGATCCTGCCGCACCCAACGACGATCCCGCTGCGGGTCGCACCGATCCGTACCTAGTCGCCACCGCGTGCTTCGCGCGCTGCGCAGAGATCGTCGGTCACGCCGCCGAGGTGCTGCACGACGGCGACGCGGCATCGCAGTACTCGCAGCTCTGCGCGGAGATCAAAGCGGGTTTCCGCCACGAGTTCGTCACGCCCGCCGGTCGTCTCGTGAGCGACTCGCAGACCGCCCACGCGCTCGCCCTGCACTTCGATCTGCTCGAGGACCCGGCGCTCGAAGCGGTCGTCGCCGATCGCCTGGCTGTGCTGGTGCGGCGCAACGGGTACCGGATCGGTACCGGGTTCATCGGCACACCGTTGCTCTGCGACGCGCTCTCCGACACGGGTCATCTGGATGCGGCCTACAGGCTCCTTCTCGGCGAGAAGGCCCCGTCGTGGCTGTACGCGGTGGCTATGGGAGCGACGACGATCTGGGAACGCTGGGATGCTCTCAAAGAGGATGGAACCGTCAACGGCGATTGGATGACCTCGTTCAACCACTACGCCTTCGGCGCGGTGGCCGATTGGATGCACAGGGTGATCGCAGGCCTCGCGCCGAGCAGTCCGGGTTACCGGACCATCTCGATACGACCCCGCCCCGGCGGTGGGCTCCGATCGGCCACGGCGACACTGCGCTCGCCCTTCGGTGTGATCTCGACGTCCTGGTCACTCGACGGTTCGACGTTCACCCTGGACGCGCGGGTGCCACCTTCGACCACCGCGACGGTGGTGCTCCCCGACGGCTCACACCACGACGTCGCGAGCGGCACCCATCACTGGTGCGTCGAGCTCGACGCGGCAGTGATGTCGCAAATCCGTCCCGCACCTTCGAGTGATTCCACCGTCGCCGAGCTCCGCAGCGATGAAACCCTCTGGGCCACAGTGGTCGACCTCCTGCCGGACATCGAGTTGGTTCCACCCGGCAGCGGGCTCGAGGACCAGACCATCCGGGAGCTCCACGAGGTCTTCGGAGATGGAGACAGCGGTGTGCTCGATGACCTCGACATCCGACTGGCGCAACGCCGAGCGTGAGAGGCGGCGCGCTCTCGACGACCACGCCTGTACGGCGTCCGGGTCATCCAGGCCGGGGATCGGCTCCGGCTCACCGGCGCGCATGTTGATCCTCGGTCCGCAGGTTGGCGCGCCCACTGCAGCCTCCGCCAGCACCGTCGTCAAACGATCGACCATGATTGGGCCATGGCGACCGGGACAGCACCTGAGATGGCGACTCTGGACGCCAACGAGGCTGTCGCCTCGGTCGCCTACCGGCTGAGCGAGGCCATCGCCGTCTACCCGATCACCCCTGCGTCACCCATGGGAGAGCACGCTGACGAGTGGTCCGTGGCAAGACGCACCAACCTGTGGGGCTCGGTGCCCGGGGTGGTCGAGATGCAATCGGAGGGCGGCGCCGCCGGCGCGGTTCACGGTGCGCTGCAGACAGGCGCGCTCACCACCACCTTCACCGCGTCACAGGGCCTGTTGTTGATGCTGCCCAACATGTACAAGATCGCGGGCGAGCTCACCGCGTTCTGCATGCACGTCGCGGCCCGCAGCGTCGCGACCCATGCGCTCTCGATCTTCGGGGACCATTCCGATGTCATGGCGGCCCGCCAGAGCGGGTTCGCTCTCATCGCATCCGGTTCCCCCCAGGAGGCCCAGGACCTCGCCGCCATCGCACACGCGGCCACGCTCGAGTCACGTGTCCCCTTCGTTCACTTCTTCGACGGCTTCCGCACCTCACACGAGATCCAGAAGCTGACGACGCTCGACGACGCGACCCTGGGGGAGCTGGTCGACCCACAGGCGCTCGAAGCGCACCGCGATCGTGCGCTGTCACCCGAACACCCGGTGATTCGCGGCACCTCACAGAACCCCGATGCCTTCTTCCAGGGGCGCGAGGCGACCAACCCGTTCTACGACGCCTGCACAGAGGTGGTCGAGTCAGCCATGGCAGGCTTCGGTGAGCTGACCGGGCGGCGGTACGCGCCGTTCGACTACATCGGGCACCCCGAGGCCGAACGGGTGGTGGTGATGATGGGCTCGGGTGCGCAGTGCGCGCAGGAGACCGTCGAGCACCTGGTCGCCAACGGCGAGCGGGTCGGACTCATCACCGTGCGGCTGTACCGGCCGTTCTCGATGCAGCGTTTCACCGACGCGCTGCCCGCATCGGTTCGCTCCGTCGCGGTGCTCGACCGCACCAAGGAACCGGGGTCGACCGGTGAACCGCTGCTGTTGGACGTGACCGCGGCGCTCGTCGACGCGCTGGCCGACGGGCGCATCGCGTCGTTGCCCCGGATCATCGGCGGCCGCTACGGGTTGTCGTCCAAGGAGTTCACCCCTGCGATGGTCAAGGCGGTCCTCGACGAGGCCGCCGCGGCAGAACCACGACGCCGCTTCACCGTCGGCATCAACGACGACGTCACCCACCTCTCGCTTCCGGTCCCGGATGACTTCGACATCGAGGCCGACGACGTCACCCGGGCGGTGTTCTACGGGCTCGGATCCGATGGCACCGTGAGCAGCAACAAAGCCGCGATCCGCATCATCGGTGATGCCACCGACCTGTGGTGCCAAGGACACTTCGTCTACGACTCCAAGAAGGCGGGCGCCACCACCGTGTCGCACCTGCGCTTCGGACCACGGCCGATCCACTCGACCTATGAGATCACCCGCGCGGGTTTCGTGGGCATCCACGACCCGGGGTTCCTGGAGCGCCTCGACGTGCTCGAGGTCGCCGACGAGGGAGCCACCGTGTTGCTGAACACAACCGTCGAACCCTCACACATCTGGGACAGCCTCCCGGTCGAGGCGCAACGGATCCTCTCTGCGCGCGGTTGCCGTCTGCACGCGATCGACGCCTACCGCGTGGCTGAGACCAACGGGCTCGGCCGGCGCATCAACACGGTGATGTCGACCTGCTTCTTCGCGCTGTCGGGTGTGCTTCCCCGCGAAGAGGCGATCGCCGCGGTCAAGCAGTCGGTCACCGACACCTGGGCGAAGCGCGGACCCGAGATCGAACGGCGCAACTTCGACGCGATCGACGCCACCCTCGCGGAGCTCCACGAGATACCGCTCGGTTCGCCCGACAGCACCCGTGCCCGTCGGGCGACGGTACCCGATGACGCACCGGACCTGGTGCGCAACGTCACCAGGCTGTTGCTCGAGGGGCACGGCGACAGGCTGCCGGTCAGCGCGTTCCCACCCGATGGCACCTGGCCGACGGGCACCGCCAGGTACGAGAAGCGGGCGATCGCGCTCGAGATCCCGATCTGGGAACCCGATCTTTGCGTGCAGTGCAACCGCTGTTCGATGATCTGCCCGCACGCGGCGATCCGCACCAAGGTCTTCGAACCCGCAGCCGTGTCCGAGCGTGCTGTCGCCGATGCCGTACCAGCGGCGTTCCGCCACGTCCCCGAGGACCACACCGAGTCGTTGGGCGGCCTCGAGTACGTGGTGCAGGTCGCGCCCGACGACTGCACGGGCTGCGGGCTGTGCGTGGAGGTGTGCCCCGCCAAGGACCGCTCGTCGCCGAAGCGCAAGGCGATCAACATGAGACCCGCGCAGGAGCACCGCGATCGTGAACGCGAGGCGTTCGCGTTCTACGAGTCGATACCCCAGGTCCCGCGCTCGCGGATCCCCTTCCGCGCCAGGACCCTGCCGCTGCTCGAGCCGCTTTTCGAGTTCTCCAGTGCGTGCGCGGGGTGCGGCGAGACCCCCTACCTGCGACTGCTCACCCAGCTCTA
>CAYVYG010000053.1:0-12730 GCA_964454385.1 uncultured Microthrixaceae bacterium | reverse complement strand
GACGTGGGCGGTGCAGGAGTGCTCCGCTCTTCGCCGGCGGATGCCGGTCAGCGGATGTCGGAATCAGCCGGTCAGCCGCCGCCGGATGCCTGGTTCGCGACCGCAGCAGCTCTTCTTGCCACCTCCTCGGGGTCCATGAGGTAGCGCTGGTCGACCTCGAGGTCATCGACGGGTGACATGTCCGCGTCGAGCTCGTAGCGCAGCGGCACCCCGGTCGGGATGTTCAACTCGGTGATCTCGTCGTCGGAGATGCCCTGCAGGTGCTTCACCAGCGCCCGCAGGGAGTTCCCGTGCGCTGCGACGAGGACCCGCCGACCGGCGTGGAGATCCGGCACGATCGCGTCGTACCAGTAGGGCAACATGCGCGCCACCACATCGGCCAGGCACTCCGACGCGGGCAGCAGCTCGGGTGGCAACGAGGCATAGCGGTCGTCGTCGTTGGGGTTGTACTCGTTGTCCTGAGCGATGGGGGGTGGCGGGGTGTCGTAGCTACGGCGCCAGATCTTCACCTGGTCCGCTCCGTAGAGCTCGGCGGTCTCGGCCTTGTTGCGCCCGGTCAGGTCACCGTAGTGGCGTTCGTTGAGCCTCCAGTGGCGCTTCACGGGGATCCACGAGCGTCCCATCTCCGCGAGCGCGAGGTTGGCGGTGCGGATCGCGCGCGCCTGGACAGAGGTGTGCACCACGTCGGGTTCGCAGCCCGCGTCGCGCATCATCGTCCCGCCTGCGCGGGCCTCGGCTTCGCCCTGGTCGGTCAGTTCGCAGTCGTACCAACCGGTGAAGAGGTTGGTTCGGTTCCACTCGCTCTGTCCGTGTCGGAGCAGGACCAGTTCAGCCATCTCGGTCTCCTGTGGGGTGCTCGTATGGCGGTGCCGGGTCCCGATGGTGCCCCAAGCGTGCACCGCGGACCAACCGGGCAGCGTGCCTGGGGGAGCGGATCCGGCCCCGGCATACACTCGCTCCATGACGCCCACGCACACCGGCACCGCGGATCCCGAGCCCAGGGTGAGCGTGGTGATCCCGTGCCACAACTCGCTGCGCTGGTTGCCCGAGACGATGCGCACGGTTCTCGACCAGAGCTTCGACGACTTCGAGGTGGTGCTCGTCGACGACGGTGGAGACGACGACCTGGATGCCTGGGCGCGGACCCTCCGGGACCACCGCGTCCGGGTCGTCCGTCAGGACAACGCCGGGGTGTCCGCAGCGCGCAACCGCGGCATCGCCGAGTCGCGTGGCGAGCTGGTGGCGTTGCTGGACTCCGACGATCTGTGGTTCCCCCACACCCTCGAGGCGATGCTCCGCCGTTACGACGAAGCCGTCGGGGACACCGAGGCTCACCGAGGACCTCCGGTGGGGCTCGTGTACGGCTGGTACCAGGTGGCCGACGAGCACGGGACGCCGGTAGGGCGGGTCGAGGCCTACGAGGCGGAGGGTCAGGCCTGGGAGGAGTTCGTCACCGCCAACCCGGTCGGTCCCTCGGCCACGCTCGTGCCGCGGTCGGTCTATGCCGATCTCGGCGGTTTCGAGGAGAACCGGGAGCGGTTCCCGATAGACGTCGAGGACTGGGACATGTGGATCCGTCTCGTCGCGGCGGGCTACTCCGTGGCGGTGGTGCGCGATGTGCTCTACCTGTACAGGCGTCACGACGAGAACTCCTCGATGGCGGTCGACTCCCTCGATGCGGCCTATCGCAACCTGTTGGCGAAGACCTTCGAGGGTCAGCCTCCGGGGCGACGTTTCCTGATGCCCGCTGCGGTGGCGCGCGTGGAGATGATCCTCGGGTGGCAGAGCCTCAACGAGCTGCGGGATCCCTCTCGGGCGGCCGCGTACAGGCGTTCCGCGAGGCTGCACCACCACGGTTTGTGGCGTGAACCGGAGTACTGGCGCCTCGGCGCCTCGGTGTTCGCGATGCGGGCCCTCGGTGGCACCGGTTACGACCTCGTGCGGTCGGTGGCGGCGCGGACGCGTCGCGCCCTGGGGTTGCGCCGTTCCTGAGCCGTCGTGCGTGAGCTGTCCTGCCCGATCCCGGCCCCGGGCGACTTGATAGTGGTACGCTCAAGTTTGCTATACTCGACACACCAAGCGATGTTGTGAATCGCCGTTCGAGCCGGTAAAACTGGTCGGGCGAACCCCCGATACCGAGTCCGGACACCGACCCCGGAAGTACAGACAGATCAGTACAGACACAGAGCAGTACAGAGACAGATCAGTACAGACACAGATCAGTACAGAGACACTCAGTACAGAGACACTCAGTACAGAGACACTCAGTACAGAGACACAGCAGCCGAGAACCAAGGAGCCCCTGAAGATGCCCAAGGCAGTAGGAATCGACCTCGGAACCACCAACTCGGTCGTCAGTGCCCTCGAGGCCGGCGACGCGGTGGTCATCCCCAACGCGGAGGGAGCGCGCACGACACCTTCGGTCGTGGCGTTCAAGGACGGTGAGACCCTGGTGGGCGAGGTCGCCAAGCGCCAGGCGGTGACCAACGCGGATCGCACGATCCGCTCGGTCAAGCGCCATGTGGGCACCAACTGGACCCAGGACATCGACGGCAAGACCTACACCCCCCAGGAGATCTCGGCTCGCATCCTGCAGAAGCTCAAGCGCGACGCCGAGTCCTACCTCGGCGACACCGTCACCCAGGCGGTCATCACAGTGCCTGCCTACTTCGACGACGCGCAGCGCACCGCGACCAAGGAAGCGGGCCAGATCGCGGGCCTCGAGGTGCTGCGAATCATCAACGAGCCGACCGCGGCCGCTCTCGCCTACGGCATGGACGCCGAGGGTGAGGACCAGACCATCCTGGTGTTCGACCTCGGCGGTGGCACCTTCGACGTGTCGGTGCTCGAGATCGGCGACGGCGTGTTCGAGGTGAAGTCCACCCACGGCGACACGAGCCTCGGCGGTGACGACTGGGACGAGCGTGTCATCGACTGGTTGGTCACGTCGTTCAAGAACGATCACGGTGTGGACCTGTCCAAGGACAAGATGGCCATGCAGCGCCTCAAGGAGGCCGCAGAGAAGGCGAAGGTGGAGTTGAGCCAGGTCGCGCAGACCCAGATCAACCTGCCGTACGTGACCGCGACCGACTCGGGAGCGCTCCACCTCGACCAGACGCTGTCGCGCGCGAAGTTCCAGGAGATGACCTCCGACCTGCTCGAGCGCTGCAAGGGACCCTTCGAACAGGCGCTCTCGGATGCCGGGCTCAGCCGCTCGGAGGTAGACCACGTGATCATGGTCGGCGGTTCCACCCGCATGCCCGCGGTGCAGGAGCTGGTCCAACAGCTGACCGGCAAGGATCCCCACAAGGGCGTCAACCCCGACGAGGTGGTCGCCATGGGTGCCGCCATCCAGGCGGGTGTGCTCAAGGGTGACGTCAAGGACGTCCTGTTGCTGGATGTCACGCCCCTCAGCCTGGGCATCGAGACCAAGGGCGGCGTGATGACCAAGCTCATCGAGCGCAACACCACCATCCCGACCCGCAAGACCGAGGTGTTCACCACCGCGGAGGACAACCAGCCGTCGGTGGAGATCCACGTGCTGCAGGGCGAGCGCGAGATGGCCGACTTCAACAAGACCCTCGGCAAGTTCCAGCTCGTGGACCTACCGCCCGCGCCCAGAGGGATGCCCCAGATCGAGGTCACCTTCGATATCGACGCCAACGGGATCGTGAACGTCTCGGCCAAGGACCGCGCCACCAACAAGGAACAGTCCATCACGATCACCGGCCAGTCGAGCCTGTCCAAGGACCAGATCGACCAGATGGTCCGCGACGCAGAGTCCCACGCCGAGGAGGATCGCCGCCGTCGTGAGGAGGCCGATGCGCGCAACACCGGCGACTCGCTCGTCTACCAGACCGACAAGCTGCTCGCCGAACAGGGCGACAAGCTCCCCTCCGATGAGCGCGAGCAGGTCGAGGCGGCCCTCGCCGATCTGAAGGAAGCGCTCGGCGGCAACGATGCTGCGGCGATCACCCAGGCGACCGAGCGGCTCGTGGAAGCCAGCCAGAAGGCTTCGCAGCTGCTCTACGAGCAGTCGGCGGCGAACGCAGCGGCCGATGGCGCTCCGGGTGGTGGAGGACCCTCCGAGGGGACCGCCGAAGCCGACGCGGACGTGGTGGACGCCGAGGTCGTCGACGAGGACGACAGCGGGGAGAGCCAGTGACGTCGGATCACGCCGGCTCGGACCGCACCGGTGGAGCACCGGGCGCGCCGGGTGCGCGCAGCGGCGATCGAACCGACGCCGGCCCCGACGAGACCGGCCCAGCCGACGTCCATGAGACAGACCCAAATGAGGCAGACCCACATGAGGCCGACCTCGTGGATGTGGGACCGGCCGGCGATGGCGATGTGTCAGACGCTGCCGACGACATCCTCGCTCGGAGCGCTGCACAGCCGGGTGACCCCTCTGTGAGCGGCACCGCGGCTGCGGGTTCGCTGGGCGACCTCACGATCTCCTCCGAGGACGCCGTCGCCGAGGCGGTGGATCTCGCCCAACGCCTCGAACGCGAACGCGATGAGTACCTCGATGCGCTTCGCAGGTTGAAGGCCGACTTCGAGAACTACAAGCGCCGTGTGTCGGCACAGCAGGCTGAACAGCGCGCCCAGGGTGCGCTCGAACTGGTGCGTGAACTACTCCCGGTGCTCGACGCGTTCGACGCCGCGGTGGAGCACGGCAGCGAAGAGGTGCGGCCGCTGCGCACCCAGCTCCTGTCGACCCTCGAGAAGCTGGGCCTGGCGGTGCTCGATGAGACAGGGGTGCCCTTCGACCCGAACGTCCACGAGGCGGTCATGCACGAGCAGGGCGAGGGCGAGGCGGTCGTCGCAGAGGTCATGCGCACCGGCTACCTGTGGAACGGAGCGGTGGTGCGCGCCGCGATGGTCAAGGTCAAGGGCTGAGAGGTCCGGCGGGGACTGCGGAGACGACATGGACGTCGACAGGGAGTGGTTCGACAAGGACTACTACCGGATCCTCGGTGTGTCCGCCGATGCCACGGCCAAGGAGATAACGAGCGCCTACAGGAAGCTCGCGCGGGAGCTGCATCCCGACGCCAACCCAGGTGACAGCGCTGCGGAGGAGCGCTTCAAGGAGATCTCCGCGGCATACGAGGTCGTGGGTGATCTCGACAAGCGCAAGCGCTACGACGAAGTGCGTGCGATGGGCCCCATGGCGGGCGGCTTCGGAGGGTTCGGTGCCGGTGGCGCAAGGGGACCGGGTGGCGCCGGTTTCCAGGGCGCGGACCTCGGAGACCTGTTGGGCAACCTGTTCGGCAAGGGCCGTTCGGGGCGGAGTCAACCAACCGGGCCCCAGCGGGGCTCCGACCTCGAAGCCGCGTTGACCATGTCCTTCGAGGCGTCGATCGCGGGCGCCACCACGACCGTTCAGGTCACCTCCGATGTGCGTTGTCCCGATTGCTCCGGTTCCGGTGCGGCCCCGGGCACGGCGCCGCGTCCATGTGGCGTCTGCGGGGGTCGTGGAGCGGTCGAGGAGGATCAGGGCTTCTTCTCGTTCAGCCGGCCCTGCCAGGCCTGCGGCGGGCGCGGGGTTGTCATCGAGGACCCCTGTCCGGGCTGTCGCGGCAGCGGCGCGGTGCACCGCCCGCGGGAGATAAAGGTGAAGATCCCCGCCGGGGTGCGTGACAGCCAGAGGATCCGGGTCAAGGGCAGGGGCGGCGCCGGCTCGAACGGAGGACCCGACGGCGACCTGTTCGTGCGGGTCCAGGTGGAGCCGCATCCGCTGTTCGGGCGCACGGGCGACCACTTGACGGTGTCGGTGCCGGTCACCCTCGCGGAGGCGGCGCTGGGAGCCGATGTCGCGGTCCCCACGATGGATGGCGAACCGGTCACGATCCGGATACCGCCGGGCACGCCGTCGGGCAAGACCCTGCGCGTCCGCAAGCGGGGCGTGAGGACCAGCCGGAACACGGGCGACCTGATGGTGACAGTGCAACTCGACGTGCCCGCCGAGGTCAGCGAGGCGCAGCGCCGCGCGCTCGAGGACTATGCATCGACCACGCCGTCACCACGTGCGTGGGACCATGGTTCGCGACCGGGGGGTTCCGAACATGCCTGAGTACCGCCAAGCCGTCTATGTGATCTCGGTTGCAGCCGAGCTCGCAGGGGTGCATCCCCAGACCCTTCGCATCTACGAGCGCAAGGGCCTCGTGGAACCCAACCGGACCTCGGGTGGGTCGCGCCGCTACAGCGAAGCCGACATCGAGATCCTGCGCAGGATCCAGGAGCTGACCAACGACGGATTGAACCTCGCCGGCGTCAAGAGGGTCCTGGCCCTCGAGGCCGAGATCCATGTATTGCGTCGCGAGCTCGAAGAGATGACCGAACGACCTGCTGACCAGGTGGAATCGGTGCACCGCCAGTACCGCCGTGACCTGGTGCCCCTGCGCCAGTCGATGGTCCCCTTCGGCGAGGGTCGCCGGGGCCGTTGAGCTCGACCCGGTTGGCTCCGATCGTTCTGGTGGCGATCGCCTCAACGCTCCTGATCGCCCTCGCGCTGTCGCCGGTACCGGATGCTGCGGGTGCCGAGGCGCCCACCGAGCCCGTGGCGGGTGACCTGAACGGCGATGGCATCGGTCGGGTCGTGGTGGTCGGCGACTCGATTCTCGAGGGCGCGGCGGCTCGCATAGACGAAGCGTTCCGGGGTGCCGGTTACGCCGTCGCGGTCGACACCGAGGTGAGTCGTTCCACGCTCGCGGGCGCCGAGGTGGTCCGGGCCAGCGCGTCGTCGAACCCCGACGCGCTGGTGGTGATGCTTGGCGCGAACGACGCCGGCAACCCCGAGACGTTCCGAAACCGCGTGCGGGCCGTGGTGGAGGCCGCCCCGGGAGTGCCGCTGTTGATGTGGATGACGATCCCCGAGGTGCGCGACTACTACCCGACGGCAAACCAGGTGCTGCGCGAGGAGTTGGCGACCCGACCCGGAGGTTCGGTCCTAGAGTGGTCACCCGTGGCCGCGAACGACGGCGTCACCGCTGGCGACGGGCTGCACCTCACCCCCGCGGGTGTCGACACGATGACCGGCTTCGTGGTCGCTTCGACCCTCGACGCCCTGCAGAGCGCGCAGGATGCGCAACGGGCACAGGCCGCGCAGGCGCGGCGGACAGCCCAACAGGAGGCCGAACAGGAGGCTGCCCGGGCGGATGCCGAACAGGCCGGGGATGCCGATGTGGCCGCGGATGCCGATGCGGCCGCGGATGCCGATGCCCGGTCGGATGCCGTGGAGCAGGCTCAGGGCCGTCCAGGCGGGGGTCGCTCCGATCGTGGGATCGTCGCGCGCGCCCTGGATTCGCTCGACAGCGTGCTCGGCCCGGGCGGTGTTCTCACCGCAGGAGCCCTGGTAGTCCTGGCCTTGACGGTCAGCGGTCTGGCGGTGGCGCTGTGGTCCTTGTGGGCGACCCGCAGGGGCGGAGCTGATAGTTGAGTCATAGACGCTCAAGTTTTCTGCTAGGATAGGAACATGTCGATCGATCCGAACACATGGACCCTCAAGACCCAGGAGGCCGTGAACGCGGCGATGGCGGACGCAAAGGCACGTTCGCACGCCGAGGTCACACCCGATCACGTCCTGGCGGCGCTGGTCGGCCAGGACGATGGTGTGGTGCTGCCGGTCATCCGCAAGCTCGGCCTCTCACCGGTCGAGCTGCGCAACAACCTCGAGACGGTCCTCGGCGCCATGCCGACCGCCTACGGCACCGACACGCGCATCGGAAGGGACTTCTCCCGCCTGTTCGAGGCCGCGGACGAGGAGCGTACCAAGTTCGGCGACGACTACCTCTCGACCGAACACGTGCTGTTGGCCGCGGTCGACACCGATACCGGTCGCCCCGAGGGTGATCGTCGTCTGCCCGGCGTGTCGCGCGAGGACCTGCTCGCCGCGCTGTCGGAGATCCGTGGCAGCCAGCGGGTGACCTCCCAGAACCCCGAGGAGACCTACCAGGCGCTCGAGCGCTACGGCCAGGACCTCACCGAGGCGGCGCGCTCGGGAAAGCTCGACCCGGTGATCGGTCGCGACGAGGAGATCCGGCGCGTGATCCAGGTGCTCAGCCGTCGCACCAAGAACAACCCGGTGCTCATCGGTGAGCCCGGAGTGGGCAAGACCGCTGTCGTGGAGGGACTCGCCCAGCGCATAGTCGAGGGCGATGTGCCCGACTCGCTTCGCAACAAGCGCCTGGTGGCGCTCGATCTGTCATCGATGGTCGCAGGTGCGAAGTACCGCGGTGAGTTCGAGGAGCGGCTCAAGGCAGTGCTCTCGGAGATCAAGGACTCAGAGGGCGAGATCATCACCTTCATCGACGAGATGCACACCGTCGTCGGCGCGGGTGCGACCGGTGAGGGCGCGATGGATGCCGGCAACATGTTGAAGCCGATGCTGGCGCGCGGTGAGCTTCGGATGGTGGGTGCCACCACGCTCGACGAGTTCCGCAAGCACATCGAGAAGGACCCCGCCCTCGAGCGGCGGTTCCAGCAGGTGTTCGTCGAGGAGCCCTCGGTCGAGTCCACGATCGCCATCCTGCGCGGCCTCAAGGAGCGCTACGAGGTGCACCACGGGGTGCGCATCCAGGACCCGGCGCTCGTCGCGGCAGCGGTGCTGTCGGACCGCTACCTCACCGGTCGGTTCATGCCCGACAAGGCGATCGACCTGGTCGACGAAGCCGCGTCCAGCCTCCGCATCGAGATCGACTCGGTGCCCAACGAGATCGACGTCGTCGAGCGTCGCATCAGGGGCCTCGAGATCGAACGCGTGGCGCTCGACAAGGAAACCGACGAGACCTCGCGCGAGAGGCTCGCAGCCCTCGACGAGGAGCTCGCCAACCTGCGGGAGCAGGCCGATTCCATGCGGGCGCACTGGCAGATGGAGAAGGACAAGATCACCTCGATTCGAGAGATCAAGGAACGCGCCGAGCAGTTGCGATCCGAAGCAGAACGCTGCGAGCGCGAGGGCGATCTGTCGCGGGCCTCCGAGATCACCTACGGACACCTCCCGGTGCTCGACAAGGAGGTCGAGGTCGCCACCGCCGAGCTGGCCGAGCTGCAGGCCGACAACAAGATGCTCAAGGAGGAGGTCGACGAGGAGGACATCGCTGCGGTCGTCGCCCGGTGGACCGGCATCCCGGTGAGCCGCCTCATGGAAGGCGAGATGCAAAAGCTCGTGCACCTCGAGGAGGTGCTCCACCAGAGGGTCGTCGGCCAGGACGAGGCGGTCACCTCGGTTGCGAACGCGATCCGGCGCAGCCGCGCCGGGTTGTCGGACCCCAACCGCCCGATCGGCAGCTTCTTGTTCCTCGGCCCCACCGGCGTCGGCAAGACCGAGCTAGCCCGGAGCCTCGCGGACTACCTCTTCGACGACGAGCGCGCGATGGTGCGCATCGACATGTCGGAGTACATGGAGAAGCACTCGGTCAGTCGCCTCATCGGTGCGCCCCCCGGCTATGTCGGCTACGACGAGGGTGGTCAGCTCACCGAGGCGGTGCGGCGGCGGCCCTACTCGGTGGTGCTGCTCGACGAGGTCGAAAAGGCCCATGGCGACGTGTTCAACGTGCTGTTGCAGCTGCTCGACGACGGTCGGCTCACCGACGGCCAGGGACGCACGGTCGACTTCACCAACACGGTGCTGATCATGACCTCGAACCTGCCAGGTGACCCGAGGGACTTCTTCCGGCCCGAGTTCATCAACCGGGTCGATGAGATCGTGCGGTTCCGGGAGCTCACCGAGGCGGATCTGGCCGGCATCGTCGAGATCCAGCTCGCACACCTGCGGCATCGTCTCGAGGAACGCCGGATCGCTCTGGTCATCGACGACGAGGCCCTCGCGAAGCTCGCCCATGACGGATATGACCCCGCCTTCGGCGCACGACCGCTCAAGCGGTTGATCCAGCGCGAGATCGGCGATCGGCTCGCGATGGAGATACTCGAGGGCAAGCTTCCCGAGGGTTCCACGGTGAGCCTCGGCGTCGCGGACGGCGAGTTCGCTTTCGTGTGAGAACCGCCACCCATTACCGTCTGGCGGGGGTCCCCAGAGCGAACGGAGTGACTCGACTTGGTCGGTTCGAAACCTACGGGGACCAGGGTGTCCGCGGCGCAGATCATTCGGTTGGGAGTGGTGTTGACCCTGGCCGCCGCAGTGCTCATGTCGGTGCGGTTCGCGCGCTTCGACTGGACACGGGTGCCTCTCGAGTACCTACCCCACTCGCTCACCCTGGAGGTCTCGCCGGAGTGCACCGAGCAGGTCGGTAGCTACATCACGTCGTCGGGCCGAACGATCCAGCCCACGGCGATGGACGACCAGCAGTACCTGGCGATGGTCGAGTTGTACCGCGGCACCCCGGCCGACGAGATCCAGGCCGAGTGCCTCTACCGGCCCTACACCGGGCGCTTCGCCCAACCCTGGCTCGCCCACTTCCTGCCTTTCGAGGATGAGGGGGTTTCGCTCGCCCTGGTGAACGCGGCGATGATGATCGGGGCCATCTGGGCGATGCTGCTCGCCCTGCGCAAGCAGGGTGCTTCGGTGCGCGCGACGGCCTTCGCGGGGGCTTGCTTCGCTCTCGGCTGGAACACGCTGTTCTACGGAGCCGGTGTGCTGACCGATCCAGGGCCGCTGTTCGTGGTCACCGTCGGTTGGTTGCTGGCCGTGCACCGGCGATGGTTCTGGTGCCTGGCACTGATGCTCGTCTCGATACCGGTCCGCGAGACCGTGCTCGTGCTGTTGCCGGTGGTGCTGGCCGGATTGTGGAATGACCGGGTTCCGGAGCCGGCTGATCACGATGGGCGACGCGGGCGGAGCAGGGTCGCGTTCGTGACGACCGCGGCGGTGGCGGTTGCCTCGTCGCTGGTCGCGATCGTGCTCTGGGGTCGTGTGGCACCGGTCGCAGACGCGACCTTCGCCACGGAGATCCGCTACGGGATCGCGATGCGCAACCTCTTCTCGGTGAGCATCACGACCGTCCTGGTTGCCGCGGGCCCCCTCTACGTGCCCGCAATACTTCGATGGTTCTCACAGGTTCGCGAGCTCGGAGCTGTCCGAGCGACTCTGGAACCTGCAGCTGCGGGTCTGGGCGCAACCCTGTTGGTCCTCGCGTGGGTTCTGCTCGGCGCCGACCTGAGCCCCCGGTTCACCTGGATAGGATTCCCGTTCGCAGCCGCGATGTGCGCCGAGTACATCGACGCGGGGGGTCTTGCGAAGCTGATGGGCCGCCTGTCGCCCGAGCGGTTGGTGGGCCGTGCCCGGACAGACGGTAGGATCGTCGCCTCCAACGACTGATCGTGAGGTGGTGGCGCGTGCCGGCAACGGTCGTGGTCGGAACCCAGTGGGGTGACGAAGGCAAGGGAAAGCTGACCGATCTCATTGCCAAGGAGATGGCGATGGTGGTCCGCTACCAGGGTGGCCACAACGCGGGCCACACGCTCGTCGTCGACGATGAGTCCTTCGCGCTGCAACTGGTGCCCTCCGGTGTGCTCTATGACCACATAACGCCGGTGATCGGAAACGGAGTCGTGGTCGACCCCTTCGTGCTGCTCGACGAGGTCGACGCCCTCGAGTCCAAGGGTGTGGACTGCTCGAGGCTGAAGGTCTCGGGCAACGCGCACCTGATCCTGCCCTACCACCAGGAACTGGACATGCTCACCGAGCGGTACCTCGGCAAGAACAAGCTCGGCACCACCAAGCGCGGGATCGGCCCGACCTATGCCGACAAGGCCATGAGGATCGGCATCCGGGTCCAGGACCTGCTCGACGAGAAGATCTTCCGCCAGAAGCTCGAGGCCGTGCTCGGCGACAAGAACGTGGTGCTGGCCCGGGTCTACAACCGGCTGGCCACAGATCCGAACGAGCTCGCGGACCGGGTGCTCACCGAGGTCGTGCCGCGCCTGGCGCCCTATGTAGCTGACACCGTGGGATTGGTCCACGAGGCACTCGATGCAGGCTCCGAGGTGCTCTTCGAGGGGGCCCAGGCAACCTTCCTGGACCTCGACCATGGCACCTACCCGTTCGTCACCTCGTCGAACCCCGTAGCGGGAGGCGCCTGCACCGGTGCCGGGGTCGGACCCCGCGACATCCATCGGGTGGTCGGTATCGCAAAGGCCTACATCACCCGTGTCGGTGCGGGGCCGTTCCCGACCGAGCTCTTCGACGCCGACGGTGACACCCTGGTGGAACGTGGCCGTGAGTTCGGCACGAACACGGGCCGCCGGCGGAGGCCGGGCTGGTTCGATGCGGTGATGATGCGCCAGGCGGTGAGGCTCAACTCGCTCTCGGAGGTGGCGATCACCAAGTTGGATATCCTCGATGGCTTCGATCGGCTCAAGGTCTGTGTCGCCTACGACGTCGAAGGTGAGCGCCACGAGCAACTGCCGTACCACCAGTCCGATCTGCATGCCGCGGTTCCCGTCTACGAGGAGCTCCCCGGCTGGAACACGGACCTCACCGGTGTGCGCGAGCGACGGGATCTTCCCGCGGCGGCGATCAGCTATCTCGACTTCCTCGAGAGCCAGATCGGAGCGCCGATCACGCTGGTGGGAGTCGGACCGGGTCGTGACCAGTTCGTGCACTTCGGTTCCTGAGTGGATCCGGGTGGCACGTCCCGGCACGGGACTCAGGTGGCATAGATTCGGGGATCCGCGCGTTGCCGGCCCGATCGGACCGCCAACGCATCGACGAAGACCACCAACGAGATCCCAGGAGCGATGGAAGTGTCAGTGGTGAAGATCAACGCGATCG
>CAYVYG010000052.1:0-12845 GCA_964454385.1 uncultured Microthrixaceae bacterium | reverse complement strand
GCGCCCCGTGGTGCACACCGGGGCGCCGACGACGCATCGCGCGGCAGAGATGTCAGCCAACCCGGTGCGGGCCGCGTCGACATCGATGCGCTGTTGCGGCGTGCTGCCGACATGATCGAGTCCGCGCCGGGGATCCCGATGTCCGCATCTGTGCGGGTCAACCGCGAGGAGCTCCTCGACCTGCTCGACGAGGCGATCGAGAGCCTCCCCGACGAGCTCCGCGCTGCGCGCTGGTTGCTCAAGGAGCGAGAGGAGTATCTGGCACGGACGCGTCGTGAGGCCGACGAGCTCATCGCCGAGGCCCGCACCCAGGTCGCTCACATGGTGCAGAAGTCAGAAGTAGTCAAGGCGGCCGAGCAGCGTGCGCGCCACATCGACGAGGAGGCCGAGGCCGGCGCCCGCCGGATGAGGCGCGAAGCGGAGGACTTCTGTGATCAACGCCTCGCGAGCTTCGAGAACGTGCTCGCGAAGGTCCAGCGGTCCGTCGCCGCGGGCCGCCAGAAGCTCGCCGCGCCGACGATCGAGGAATCCGAGCTGCGTGGTTTCGACGAGGATCCCGATGAGCTGGACAGGGATGGGACCGTTCGGTCCGGCGGTCCCCTTCCCTTCGACCAGGAACTGTGAGCTCAGGCCGCGACCGAGCGACACAGGGGTTCGCGGAGCTGCGCTTCAGGGTCAACGACCTGCTGGCGCATCGTGGTTCGAAGCGTTCCGAGCAGTGCACGGTCGAACCAGGGGAGCTCTCGATCGGCAGCGTCGCGGCCACCCCAGAACCTGCGTCGGTGCACGTCGAGCTCGAATCGGTCAACGACGGGATCAGGGCCGTGGCCACCGTCGAGTACGCCTGGCAGGGCGAGTGCCGCCGGTGCCTCGGCGCCGCGGCGGGAACGTCCACCATCTCCATGCTCGATCTGTTCGTCGAGGACCCTGACGCCTACGAGGGATCCGAGGCCCACCTGCTCCCACAACATGGCCACGAACCGGCAGGTGACCCCGGGGATTCCCCCGAGGAGATCGACGCAGAGGTCCGTGAGCTGGTCGATGGGTGGGTCGACCTCTCGGAGTCGGTCCGCGAGGCCATGCTCCTCGGCCTGCCGCTCGCCCCGCTCTGCGACGAAGTTTGTGCGGGCCCTGCTCCAGGGGAGTTCCCCGTGGGTCTGCACCACGGCGACCGGGATCCCGGTGGCGAGCCTCCCGGCGATCCGCGCTGGGCTGGGTTGGAGGACCTCCACTTCGACCCGGAGGACCCCTGAAGCTACACTGGTCGACCCGCCCAGCACACAGAACCGGCGAGGATTCGCATGGCCGTTCCCAAGAAGAAGACCTCCAAGTCCAAGTCCCGCTCCCGAAGGTCGTCCAACTGGACCCTCGAGCGCGGGGCGCGCAGCGTCTGTCCTCGGTGCCGGGTGGCCAAGCGTCCGCACGTGGTGTGCTCCAACTGCGGTTGGTACGGGGGACGCCAGGCCATCGAGGTCGACTGAGCGAGATCAGCCCAACCCCGCCGCGTCACACGTTATTGTGTGGCATCCCGTGGATCGGGGTGCGTCGGGCGGCTGGTTTCCGGGGCTGGCCGAGCCACAGGGGTGACCCCCGGCCGCCGGGTTGTCGGCCACCGGGTCGTCAGTCACAGGTCAACCAGCCACGAGCCATCCGGATAGGAGTGGAACCCGAGTCATGCCTGCCGAAACGCACGTGCAACAAGGTCCGGTGGACCGCGCGGAGATCCTGCAACTGGTCAGGGACCGCCTGGCCGACATCCTCGAGATCGATCCCGACGGCATCGCCGAGGGGGATTCCTTCGCGGAGGATCTCCACGCCGATTCGCTTGCGCTGATCGAGTTGGTCGAGGCCCTCGAGGAGGAGTTGGGTGAGCGCAGCGTCGGGTTCCGCATCGAGGACGACGACCTCGAGGACCTGAAGACCGTGCGAGATGCCGTCGACTACGTCCTCGTACGGCTCTGAGACCGACCGTCGACAGACCGTCCCGGGCACTGACGCGCTCGGGTACCGGTTCGCGGATCCCGAGTTGTTGCAGCTGGCACTGCGTCACCGCTCGTGGTGTGCCGAGAACGGCAACGTGGCGCCCAACGAGCGCCTCGAGTTCCTTGGCGATTCGGTGCTCGGCCTGGTCATCACCGACCACCTCTACCGGACCTACCGCGACGAACCCGAGGGCGTCCTCGCCCGACGTCGGGCAGAGCTCGTGAGCACCGTGATGCTCGCTGAGGTCGCCCGCGGGCTCGAGCTGGGACCACGGATCCACCTGGGGCGCGGTGAGGAAGCCACCGGGGGGCGCAACAAGCCCTCGATCCTCGCCGACGCGCTCGAGGCGCTCTTCGGCGCGGTCTACCTCGACGGTGGGCTCGAGGTCGTCGCGGCGTTCATCCTGGAGCTGTTTCGCGACCGGATCAGCGACGTTGCGGCCGAGGAGTTCACCACGGACCACAAGTCGAGGCTCCAGGAGCTAGCGGCTCAACGCTACGGCGAGCTGCCCGTCTACGAGCTCGCCGGATCCGGTCCCGAGCACGCCAAGACCTTCACCGCCGAGGTGACTGTCGACGGAAGCGTCGCGGGCACCGGCGAGGGGCGCACCAAGAAGGAAGCAGAACAACACGCCGCCGAGGTCGCCTACGAGCGACTCGTGGGGCCCACCAACGGCCGTGAGGGTCTCACGGTTGCGAACGGAGACCAGGATGCCTGAGCTGCCAGAGATAGAGCTGTTGAGAAGGGAGCTCGAACGCGAGATCGGTGACCGCAAGATCCGCTCGGTCGAGGTGCCTGTGGCGGGGGTGCTCGAGGGCATCACCCGCAAGGCGTTGGCCGCCGGGATGGAGGGCGCCAAGGGGAGCGGGGTGGTCCGCCACGGGATGCTCCTCGGGATCACCTACGACAAGGCGAACGAGTTGATCATCTCCATGGGCGCCGGCTCACGCCTGTCGCGCAACAAGGAGAAGGACCCGGTCGAACCGGGCACGGCGCTGATCATCACCTTCACACAGGGAGGTCAGCTGCGTCTGGTCGACCCCGACAAGTCGGCACAGGTCGAGTGGATCGCGATCGAGGATCTCTCCGAGGCCCATCCGGAACTGGCGGACCTCGGCCTCGATCCGGTTGACGAACCGATCTCGTGGGCGGTCTTCGGCGAGGCCCTGTTGCGGCGCTCGGGCAAGCTGAAGGGAATCCTCATGGACGACGGGTTCCTCGTGGGACTGGGACCGATCTACTCCGACGAGATCCTCTTCCACGCGGGGCTGCGCTACGACCGCACCCCCGACAGCCTCGCCACCGCCGAGATCCGCCGCCTGTACCGGGCGGTCGTGGAGACCATGCACGACGCGGTCAAGTACGGAGGAACCAGCCTGGACGACGACGGTTGGGTCGGTCTGCACGGCGAACCGGGCAGCTACCAGGACCACCTGGCGGTCTACCGCCGGGCGGGTGAGATGAGCCCGAGGGCCCGGGGCCCGATCGTCAAGGCCCGCTACGGCAATCTGACCACCTACTTCTGCGAACAGACCCAGGTCTGAGCGGTACCGGCAGCGAGGTGTAGACGTGTTCCTCAAGAACCTGCGGATCAAGGGATTCAAGTCGTTCGCCGAGCCCGTCGATCTCGAGCTCGAACCCGGGGTGACGGTGGTCGTGGGCCCCAACGGCTCGGGCAAGTCGAACGTGGTGGATGCGATCGGCTGGGTGCTCGGTGCCCAGGCGCCGTCGGCGGTGCGGAGCCAGAAGATGGACGACGTGATCTTCGCCGGCAGCGAGAAGCGTCCCGCGCTCGGGCGCGCGGAGGTGTCTCTCTCGATCGACAACAGCTCCGGGCTGTTGCCGATCGAGTTCACCGAGGTGACGATCAGCAGGTTGTTGTTCCGCAACGGCGACAGCGAGTACGCGATCAACGGCGCTCCGGCGCGCCTGTTGGACATCCAGGAGCTCCTGAGCGACAGCGGGGTCGGCCGCCAACAGCACGTGATCGTCTCCCAGGGCAACATCGACGGGGTGCTCAACGCCCGTCCCGAGGACCGGCGCCTCATCATCGAGGAGGCTGCTGGAGTCCTCAAGTACCGGCGCCGCAAGGAGCGTTCCGAGCGTCGACTCGCTTCCACCGAGGCGAACCTCACGCGGATAACCGACCTGCTGCGCGAGGTGCGTCGTCAGCTCAAGCCGCTCGAACGCCAGGCGGACGCCGCCCGGCGCCACGGCGACCTGGTGGCCGAGCTGGAGGCCCTGCGGATCTTCCTGGCCGGGCGCGAGATCGCGCGCCTGCGCTCCGAGCTGTCGACCTCGGCCGATGGCCGCGCGGAGCTCCGCAGCCGGGGTGACCGCCTGCGCGCCGAGCTGGCCGACCTCGATGCGAGGATCATCGCAGCGGAGGCGGAGCTCGGTTCGCTGGGCGTCACCGATGTCGGTGAGACCCTGATGCGACTGGAGACCCTGCGCGAGCGCGGAGCCGGTCAGGTCGCTCTGCTCGCTGAACGGGCCCGCTCGACCCGGGCGGCCCTCGACGCGACCGTCGACGCAGAGGTGGTCGCATCGGTGGAGTCCGAAGCGGCGGCGCTGCGCAGCGAGTCCGCACGTATCGATACGGAGCTGGCCGGCCTCGCCTCGGGTTCAGCCGAGCTCGACATCGCCGAGGAGGAACTGGCGCAGCGATGGGCTGCGTTCTCCGAGGAGTGGGGTGATGGTCCGCCCGTGCCCAGCGGGGAGGCCGCCGTGCTCCGCAACGAGCTCGCAGCGCTGCGCAGCTCACTCCAGCGCACCGGCGCTGACCGGAACCGGCTCGCCCAGAGACGTGAGGCTTTCGAGCAACGCCTCGAGCGGGACCGCAGCGCGCTGTCCAGCGCTGTCGAGGCGGTCCGCGTGGGCGAAGCGGCGCGCAACGAACTCGAAGACGCTGTGGTGAGCTGTGGTACCCGCCTGGAGCGGGCAGAGGAGGGTCTCGCCGGCTGCGAGGCGACCCAGCGCAGGGCCGAGGCCGAGAGCTCCGCCTGGCAGGCGCGTGCTGAGGCTCTCTCGCTCGCGCTGGACGACGCGCACCAACGGGCCGGGATCGAGCGCCTCGATGGTGTCGCAGGGGTGGTCGGGTCGCTGGTCGACCTGGTCGAGGTGGATCCCGGCTGGACCGAGGCGTTCGAGGCGGCGGCTTCCGAGGCGCTCGGAGCGGTGGTCGTGACCGACATCTCTGCGGCACGCAGCGCGATCGCGGCTCTGGTCGACGGCGACCATCGCGGCGCGGTGCTGGCCCTCGGTTCTTCCCAGCGGACCGCCCCACCGACGCCGCCGGTGTCCCCTGCGATGGGGGCCGATCCGGTGCGCAACCACGTCCGGTGTGCAGCGGGGGTCGCGGACCGCAGGGGTGTCGAGGAACTGCTCGATCGGTTGTTGGCCGATGCGGTGGCGGTCGGTGGAACCTGGCAGGAGGCCGCGGAGGCGCAGTTGCGCCATCCCGACCGGGTGGTGGTCACCGCAGAGGGTCATCGCTTCTCAGCCGGTGGCTGGCGGGTCGGAGCGGCCGGCGCTGGTGCGACCGGCGCTGCGCTCGAGGAGGCCACCGGAGCTGCCGCCGTTGCGGCGGAGGTCGCGACGGACGCGGTTCTGGCGACCGAGGTGGCACGCGAGGAGCTCTCGGGGGCGCGCCGGGCCCACGAGGCGGCGGTGCGTGAGCGCGATGGGAACGAGGCGCTGCTCGCACGCAGCGCGGAGGAGGTCGAGCGGCTCCGAGGCGCCATCGCAGAGACCACCTCGGAGCTGCAGGGCATCGCGGAACTGCGCTCGGAGCTGGATCAGCGCCACGGGACCGAAACAGCCCGAGTCGCCGAGCTGGAGGCTGAGCTGCCCCGTCTGGACGCTCACGACACGGAGCTCGAGGCCCGCGCCCGGGCTCTGACCGAGGCGCGTGAGGCGCTCGAGTCGGATGCCGAGGCCATCCGTTCGCGGCGCACCGACGCGGATGTGCGCGAGGCGGCGGTGACCGAACGGAGGCGTTACGTCACCGATCGTCTCGGTCAGCTCGAGGAGCGTCTCGTGGGAATGGAAGCGGAGGTCTCCCGAGCGGCCGGGCGCCGGGTGCTGCTCGAGGCCCGGGCGGAGGCGTTGGAGCGGCTCGCCGATTTCGTGGAGGCCCGGATGGTGCTCATCGAGAGCAGCCTCGAACAACAGCGCGAAGCTCGCCGCGCGCAATCGGAGACCGCCCGCCAGGCCGGTGCCAGGCTCGAGGAGCTGCGCGCCGAGAGGTCCTCGCTCGAAGCCGCTCTCGAGGAGAACCGTGCGCAGCTGGGTAGGGCGGAGGTGGCCGAAGCCGAGACGCGCACCCGGCTCGACAGCGCGGTCGTGGCCCTGCGAACCGAGTTGGACGTCGAGCCCGAGGTTGCCCAAGCGGCGGAGTGCCCCCTGCTTCCAGAGGGATCGACCGCGGCGTCACGCTCCCGGGAGCTGCAGCGCGAGCTGCGCGCGATGGGACCCATCAACCCGTTGGCGCTCCGGGAGTTCGAGGAGCTGTCGGAACGTCACGACTTCCTCGAGAGCCAGCTCCACGACGTGCGCCAGTCGCGCCGGGAGCTGACGAAGGTCATCCGGGCCATCGACGAGGAGATCGTCAAGGTGTTCGCAGCCGCGTTCGCGGATGTGAGCGAGAACTTCTCCCACCTCTTCGAGACCCTGTTCCCGGGTGGGTCGGGGCGTCTGCGCCTCACCGATCCGCAGAACCTGCTCGACACGGGCATCGAGATCGAAGCGAAGCCCTCGGGCAAGAACGTGAAGAAGCTCTCGCTGCTCTCGGGGGGTGAGCGGTCGTTGACCGCGCTCGCGTACCTGTTCGCGGTGTTCCGTTCGAGGCCGTCACCGTTCTATGTGATGGACGAGGTCGAAGCCGCTCTCGACGACGTCAACCTGCACCGCTTCTTGGAGCTCGTGGCCGAGTTCCGGGCATCCGCGCAGCTCATGATCGTCAGTCACCAGAAGAGGACCATGGAGGCCGCAGACGTTCTCTACGGGGTCTCGATGGACCCAGGAGGCTCCTCGAAGGTGGTCGCCGAGCGGGCCTCGGAGGTCGTCGACGTCCGCTGAGGGATGGCTCCGATCGGGCGGCTCCCTCGCCCGAGCAACTCCTGGAGAACGACGATCGGTTCAGGGCAGGCGCTGCAGCCACCACAGCGACAGGCCCGCTCCTATCGCCAGCACCGCCAGGGAGATGCCCGCGAAGCGGTACGAGATGTCAGTGGGCTCCTCGTCGTAGCCGATCGTGGAACCGAAGTCCGCGTAGACCTGTTCGAGGTCGCCGGCGCTGTCCGCGGTGCGTGCGACCCCGCCGGTCTCCTCGGCGATGGTTGCGAGCTCGGTGGTGTTGACCGGCACCGGTGCGGTCTGGCCGACGCCGTCACCGTCCTCGTCCACGGTGATCACGCCATCGGGTGTTCCGTAGGCGATCGTGTTGATCGCCACCCCTGCCTTCTGCGCGAGCGGGATGGCCTCGGCCGAGGGCATCCCCACGGTCGTCTCGCCGTCGGAGATGAGCACCACGGTCGCGTCGGGGAGCCCCTCGTCGGTGCGTTGCGCCTGGTCCTCGATGACCTCGACGGCCAGCTTGACCGCATCACCGATGGCGGTCGCCTCCTCGAGCTCGAGGTTGTCGATCGCCTGCACCACCGACTCCCGGTTCTGGGTGGGTGGCACCAGGAGCTGGGCGGTGCCCGCGAAGCCGATCAGCGCGACGTTGAGCTGGTCGGGCAGGCCCGTCACGAACTCGGTGGCCGCCTCCTGTGCGGCCTCGAGACGGCTGGGTGCCACGTCGGTGGCCATCATCGACAGCGAGGTGTCGATCGCCACGACGATCGTCGAGCGTTCGCGGGGCACCTTCTCGGTGGCGATCGGCTGGGCGTAGGCGACCACCAGGCCGGCCAGCCCGATCAGGTAGACCGCTGCCACGACGTGGCGTCGCCAGCCAGCCCGGTTGGGCGCGACCTTGTCGAGCATCGCAGCGCTCGAGATCCGGATCGCATACTTCCTGCGACGGAACTGCAGGCCCACGTAGACCGCGGCCAGGCCGGCGAGGACCAACAGCAGCCACAGGCGGCCCGGGGAGAGGAAGTGCTCGCTCATCTGGGTGCTCTCCCGGCCATGGTCTCGGCACGGTGGCGCCTGCGCGAGACGTGTCGCGCCAGGTCCATGACCCAATCACCGTCGGTGCCTAGGGTCAGGTGGTCCGCGCCGGTACCCCGGATAGCAGCCCGCACCGCCTCGCGGCGCGCCAGGGATTCGGTCGCGTACGCCTCGCGGACCCTGGCGCTGTCGGTGTTGACCTCGCGGACCGACCCGGTGGCCGGATCCACGAAGGGGATGAGCCCGGCTCGCGGCAGCTCTGCGTCGCGGGGGTCGGTGCACTCTATGCACAGCACCGAGTGGCGAAGAGCCACAGCTCCCATGGCGGTCTCCCACTCGCCGGGATCCCCGTCGAAGTCCGAGATCACCGCCACGAGGCCCCGTCGGCGCGCCATCGCGCCCACCCGTCGGAGCCCCGTCGCGAGATCGACCGGGCCGGATCCGTCCTCACGCGGGCTCGAGAGGATCCGCTCGAGCAGGGCGAGCAGGTGCTTGCGCCCACCCCGGGGCGGGATCGTGGTGGTCCGGTTCCCGCGCAGCAGGACCGCCCCGACACGGTTGCCGCCCCTGGTGACCAGGAGGCCGATTCCGGCAGCGGCCGCCAGTGCGAGGTCACGTTTCTCGAACGCGGCGGTTCCGAAGTCCATGCGCGAGGACCGGTCGACCAACAGCCACGCCTCGAGCTCACGATCGGCGATGGTCTCGCGCACGTGCGGGTGCTGGGTTCGGGCGGTGACGTTCCAGTCGATCCGCCGGACGTCGTCGCCGGGCTCGTAACCACGGGTCTCGCCCGGTTCGGAGCCGCGACCGGGGACCAGTCCCATGAAGTCGCCGTGCAGCACCCCGTCCAGGCGACGTGACACATCGAGCGTGAGGCGCCGGATGATCTCCTCGGCAGGTCGCTCACCGACCAGTCCGAGGGTCGAGGTGATACCGCTCACTGACCGGCCACCCAGGGCGCTGCGTCACCCGGCGATGTGCCCCAACCGCCGACGCCCACGCCTCCGGTACTCGCTCCGCCGCCGTAGTGGGGAGCACCTGTGGGGAGCTGCGGGGAGCCGTCGTGGCCCTGATGGCCGGTGCTCAGGTGTGGTGCGGGAACCGTCGAGAGCACCCGGGCCAGGATGTTCTCTGCGTCGATGTCACGGGCGAGCGCCTCGTATGACAACAACAGGCGATGGCGCAACACCTCGGGTGCCACGTCGAAGACGTCCTGGGGCGTCAGGTAGGTGCGGCCCCGCATCATCGCGAGTGCCCGTCCGGAGCGGATGAGCCCTATCGAGGCGCGGGGGCTCGCGCCCAGCTCGATGAAGGTCCGCAGCTCCGGGAGCCCGAAGTTCTCCGGGGTCCGGGTGCACAACACCAGGTTCACGGCGTACTCGAGGACGCTGCGCTCGACGAAGACACTCTCCGTTGCGCGCTGCAGCGCCTGGATCTCGTGGAGGGTGATCACCTCCGAGGCGTGTGGCGGGGTGGTGCCCATGCGCTGGACGATCTCGACCTCCTCGCCCGGCGCGGGGTAATCGATCACGACCTTCATCAGGAATCGGTCGCGCTGGGCCTCGGGCAGCGGGTAGACGCCCTCTGACTCGATCGGGTTCTGGGTCGCGAGCACCAGGAACGGTTCGGGTACCTCGTGGCGCTGACCGCCGATGGTGACCTGCTTCTCGGCCATCACCTCCAGCAGCGCGGATTGGACCTTGGCGGGCGCCCGATTGATCTCGTCCGCGAGCACGAAGTTTGCGAAGACCGGACCCAGCTCGACGTCGAACCGCTCGCTGGAGGTGCGGTAGATGCGCGTTCCGACGACGTCGGCGGGCAGGAGGTCGGGTGTGAACTGGATCCTCGAGAACGTGCCGCCCACCGCGGTCGCCAGCGTCTCGACGGCGAGCGTCTTGGCGAGACCGGGGACGCTCTCGAGTAGCACGTGGCCACCGCAGAGCAGCGAGGTGAGCATGCGCTCCAGTGCCCTGTCCTGCCCGACGATCACCTTGCGCATCTCGAACAGCAGCGCCTCGATGCGCCTGCTCGCGGCTGTCGCGTCGAGCGGACCGTCCCCACTGGACCCTCCGTCGGCGCCGCGGGGGTCGCTCGGATCGCTGGAGCCACCCTGCTCGATCGCACCCACGGGGCCGGTGTTCCCGGGGCCGGTGTCCCCGGGGCCGGTGTCCCCGGGGCCCGACGAGGGGGTGAGTGGTTTCGGTTCGGACATGGGTTGCACGTGGTCTCCGCTGGGTCGCTGCGGTCGTGTGGATGCCCGGGGTCGCCAGGGGTCCTGCGGGGGCGACACCGGACGAGCTCCGTCGCCGCCGGCTCCGACTCGCAGGTGGGTCACGTCCGATCACGGTCATCACCACGAGTCGCCTTGTTCGTTTGCCCGTTCAGTCTGCCTCAACATCGCCGGTTCCCACACGCACCCTGAGGATCATCGGTGGAGTGCACGGTTCCGGCGGAGCCCTGTGCCGCTGGCGGACCCGGGTCCGCGTCGGTGGCGCCGAGCCCGGGCCCCGGGCGCCAGAGCCGTGACGGGGGCCTTGTAGGCTCGCTGGGCGATGGACACAGTGTGGTTGATAGTCGTCATCGTGGTCGCGCTCGTGGCCGCCGGAGCGGTCGCGTTCGTGGCGACCGGTCGCGGCCGCCGGGAGCCCCCGGCTGTGGGCCCGTCGGGCACGACCACCCTCGAGCGCCCGCGCGCTGCCGACTCCCCGATGGTCACCGAGGAGCGACCACCGACGGTGGCAGAACCTCCGGTGGCGGAGCCGCCCGTCGTGGAGGCGCCGCCCGTCGTGGAGGCGCCGCCCGTCGAGGAGGCCGCGGTTCGCCCGAGCTTCCGAGAGCGACTCGCGAGGGCTCGCTCGACGATGTCGGGTTATGTGTCCTCGCTGCTCTCGAGGACCGAGATATCAGAGGAGTCCTACGAGGAGCTCGAGGAGGCTCTCCTGCTCGCCGATGTCGGGATGGGCCCGACGATGGCGCTGATGGACAGCCTCAGGCAGACAGTGCGGACCGACAAGCTCATCACCAACGAGGAGCTTCTCGACGCGCTGCGTTCGGAGATGAAGGCCCGGCTCGTCGGTCCGGTCGATCTCGCCCGCTCACCCGAGCCTCCGACGATCTGGTTGTTCGTCGGCGTCAACGGCGTCGGCAAGACGACCACCATCGGCAAGGTGGGGCGTCGTCTGGCCGACGACGGCGCGACCGTCGTGATGGCCGCCGGCGACACCTTCAGGGCAGCGGCGGCGGAGCAGCTCGAGACCTGGGCGCAACGCTGCGGAGCCGAGCTCATCCGAGGGGCCGAGGGCGGTGATCCCTCATCGGTCATATTCGACGCGGTCGAGGCAGCGGCCGCGCGCGGGGCCGATGTGGTGCTCGCCGACACCGCGGGTCGCCTGCACACCAAGACCAACCTCATGGACGAGCTCGCCAAGGTGCGCCGTGTCGCCGACAAGGGAGCGGGTTCGGTCACCGAGGTGCTCCTGGTGCTCGATGCCACCACCGGACAGAACGGCCTCAACCAGGCACGCCAGTTCGCCGAGGCGACCGACGTCACCGGGGTGGTGCTCACCAAGCTCGACGGATCGGCCAAGGGCGGCATCGTGTTCGCCATCCGCGAGGAGCTCGGGCTGCCGGTGAAGCTGGTGGGTCTCGGTGAGACCGCTGTCGATCTGGTCGACTTCGATCCCGACGAGTTCGTGGATGCCCTGGTGGCGACCGACTGACCTCGAACGCGACTGACCTCGAACGCGACTGACCTCTCGAACAAAGGAGTGTGTGATGGGACTGCTCGACCAACGGGTCTGCGTCGTGACCGGAGCCGGACGGGGGTTGGGGCGCGAGTACGCCTTGATGCTCGCCGCCGAGGGCGCGTCGGTGGTCGTCAACGACCTCGGGGGATCCCGCGACGGCACCGGAGCGGATCCCGGCCCCGCGGACGCCGTGGTGGACGAGATCGTTGCGGCCGGGGGTACAGCGATCGCCAACGGCGCGGACGTCTCGGACTTCGCCGCAGCCCGTGAGCTGGTGCACAGCGCCATCGACGCATTCGGAGATCTCCACGCGATCGTGAACAACGCCGGGATCCTGCGTGACCGGATGCTCGTCAACATGACCGAACAGGAGTGGGACGCCGTCATCACCGTGCACCTCAAGGGCACGTTCGCTCCGTCGCATCACGCGGCGGTCTGGTGGCGTGAGCGATCCAAGGCCGGCCACGAGGTGGACGCCAGGATCATCAACACCACCTCGCCCTCGGGTATCTACGGCAACATCGGCCAGACCAACTACGGCGCCGCCAAGGCCGGAATCGCATCCTTCAGCTACATCGCCTCGATGGAGCTGGCCCGCTACGGGATCACGGTCAACGCGGTGGCGCCCAGCGCGCTCACCAGGTTGACCGAGGATCTCGGGATCGGCGAGGCCGACGAGGAGACCAAGGCGATGATGTCCCCTCGCTGGGTCGCACCTGTGGTGACCTGGCTGGCGTCTGCGCATTCCTCGGCCGTGACCGGCCGGGTCATCGAGTCATCCGGAGCCAATCTCGCCATCGCCGAGGGTTGGCACCGTGGTCCGAGCGCCCGGCCGGTGGAGGACGCGGTCGCGGCGGGGGAGATCATCACTGCGCTGCTGGTCGACGCACGACCACCCGCGGACATGCAGGGCGCTGAGCGGTCGTGAGCAACCCCGCACCGGCGGCCGACTCCCGGCGAACTGTCCGCTCTGGGACTCGCCGGTGTGGTCTCTCACCGGACAGT
>CAYVYG010000051.1:0-12922 GCA_964454385.1 uncultured Microthrixaceae bacterium | reverse complement strand
CCTCTGGACTGCTCCGCAGCACGCGGCCGGTCACAGCAAGGTCCGCAGTGCTGTGAATCGGTGAGCTCCGGGGGGATCTCCCCGGGAGACACCTCCACTGGGCGCTCGGCACCGGCGCTCACGGAGCTACCTGGGGGCTGGAGGGTGTTGAGGAGCTGGGGGCCGCTGGGGTTCCAGACCCACGCGCTGTTGGTCCGACCCGATGGCACCGAGGTGGAGTGGAGCTCCCGTCGCCACCGCAAGGGTCTCGGACTGCGCGTGGCAGGTGCGCGGCATCTCGGGAACCTCGAGTCCCGCCTGGGTGGTCGCCCGGATCCGATGAGCTGGTGGATGGGCGTGCTGTTCGCGATCGGATCGCTGTGCTTCGCGGCGGGTTCGGTGCCGTTGTACTTCGATCACGTCAGCGCCTCGGTGACCGCAGCGACGTTCTTCGTGGGGTCGATCTTCTTCACATCTGCCGCCTACCTCCAGTACCACGAGACGTTGATCGCCCCCCGGGGCGTTCTCGCTGCGTCGCCACGACCCGGTCGTCTGGAATCGCTCATCGGCTGGGAACCGCATCGACTCGACTGGTGGGCGACGATCGTGCAGCTGGTCGGCACAGTGGCGTTCAACGTCAGCACCTTCTCTGCGATGCTCGATCATCTGAGCGTGACCCAGGAGAGGCGCCTTATCTGGGCACCGGACGTGGGGGGCTCGATCTGCTTCCTGGTCGCGAGCTGGCTCGCCTATTCGGAGGTGAACCGGGGTGTCCTGCCGCGCTCGGATGAGTCGGTCGGTTGGCGCATCACCGCGCTCAACCTCGCTGGGTCGATCGCGTTCAGTGCATCGGCGATCGGAGCCCGCTACCTGCGAAGCGACGGTGAGATCGCGAACGTGGCCGTGGTCAACCTCGGCACCTTCGTCGGCGCGGTGTGCTTCTTCGCTGGGGCGGTCCTGTTGCCGGTGGAATCCGCGCGCGACGCCCATCTGGCGACGGGTCATGATCGGCAGGAGCCGAGTGGTTGAATCCCGGATGGCCTGACACGGGGTGCGATGAGACAGGGGAGCGAGCAGATGGAGGATCCGTGGTGGAGGTCGACCTCGATCTACCAGGTCTACCCGCGCTCGTTCGCCGACTCGAACGGCGACGGGATCGGTGACCTCTCCGGAGCGATAGAACGGTTGGGTCACCTGGTGGATCTCGGGGTGCAGACCGTGTGGCTGTCGCCGTTCTTCGCGAGCCCCCAGCGCGACGTCGGCTACGACGTGTGCGACTACCGCTCGGTGGCACCCGAGTACGGCACCCTGGATGACGCGCAGCGTCTGATCGACCGCACCCACGAGCTGGGCCTGCGGGTCCTGTTGGATCTGGTGTTGAACCACACCTCGGACCAACACCCATGGTTCCTCGAATCACGGTCGTCACGGGACAACCCCAAGGCCGACTGGTACGTCTGGGACGACGGTCGCAGATGGCCCGGCGGCAGGAGGCGTCCGCCCAACAACTGGCGTTCGGAGTTGCAGATACCTCGTGCGTGGCGATGGGGTGAGGAACGCCAGCAGTGGTACCTGGCGACGTTCCTCGGGTTCCAGCCGGATCTGAACTGGCACAGCCCCGATGTCCGCGCGGAGATGTTCGACGTGGTCCGCTACTGGCTGCAGCGGGGCGTCGACGGATTCCGCCTCGACATCTTCGGTTCGATCATGCACGATGCGGAGCTGCGCGACAACGCCCGACGGCCGGGTGTGCGCGACGGGATGCCGCGGCTGCAGGGATCGGATCGCACGCTCAACACCGAGGCGAACTTCGAGCTCGCGACGGAGCTCAGAGCGCTCTGCGATCAGTTCGACGGCGAGCGTGTGCTCCTGGGTGAGGTGTTCGGTCCGAGCGACGTGCTCAAGAACTACCTGCGCTACCACGGCCGAGCTGGACTGCACCTGGTGTTCGCGTTCGACTTCCTCGCGGCGCCGTACCGCCCGGAGGCTCTCCACGGCCTGATCGCACGCTACGAGGTCGACTACCCGCCACCGGACCTTCCGGCGCTGGTGCTCGAGAACCACGACCGCACCCGGAGCCTGTCCCGCCTGGGTGGAGATCTCGACAAGGCGAGGGTGATGGCCACGCTGCTGCTCACCCTGCGCGGGGTGCCGGTGATCCACCAGGGCCAGGAGATAGGGATGACGAACCGGTACATCCCCCTCGCCGAGGCCATCGATCCGATTCCACGCGTCGTGGCACGCTGGTTGCCCGAGTCGGTCAACCGCAGGCTCTCCGAGCGTCTCAACCGCGACGAGGTGCGCACCCCGATGCAGTGGGATGCCACACCCGGTGGCGGGTTCACCGATGACGGCGTCGAGCCGTGGCTCCCGATGAACGACAACCACGTGGCGGTCAACGTCGCCTCCGAGACCGCAAAGGCGGGCTCGCTGTTGGAGTGGTACCGGGCCCTGTTTCGGTTGCGCCATGAGCACCCGGCGCTGCACGACGGCGAGCTCCGGTTGTGGCCACTCGCCTCTCCTGGCACGGTGCTTGCCTACGAACGCACCAAGGAGCGGGACCACTTTCTCGTCGTGGCGAACCTGGGCGATGCGCCGGCCACCATAGAAGTGCCGGACCGGTCGACGCTGGTTCTCTCGAGTGACGCCGGGTCGGGTCTCGGCGGTGGAACCCTGCGCCTCCGGGCCAACTCGGCGGCGATCCTCTCGGTCGCGTGAACTCCGGTGGAGTTTGTGACGCATGCTCGCCGTCGCACAACAACTTCATCTCGCTGCTGTGGAACAGCGGTTCAACGAATGCCGGGACGCCGCTTCTCGACCGGGCTTTCGACGGTGCGGTTCGGATGACCTCGGTTACCCTCGCGAACCATGGAACCAACGTGGTGATCACCCCCATCGGTACCGACCGGGCAGAGGTCATCTCCAAGGGGATCGGTGTGGGAGCGGGCGGACGGGTGGGCAGCGTCAGCTACGACGACGTCGTCGTCAGGGGCCCCTCGGGTTGGCGCATCGCGAAGCGCACCGTCAGGCTGCGCCGTGCCGATGCCGGGAGGTCCTGAGCCCGCGGTGCGAAGTCGACGCTCAGGACAAGCCGACGCTCAGGACGACCCGACGCTCAGAACAAGGCGGGTATCAGGTTCCCGCAAGGTTCCCGATGACAGGCGCGAGCTCATCGATCGAGGCAGCGGAGATGCCGATGTTGGAGATCCCGAAGCGCTCGCGGCGCTCCACGAGGTCGGCCTCGATCTGAGCGGTCGTCCCGCAGAGCGCGTGCGGTGACTGCTTCGCCTCCTCGGGACTCAGCCCGAAGCCTCCGGCGAGGGTCTCGTAGAGCTCGTCGCGGTCGTCGGTCACGAGTGCCAGGTGCACCCTCACCCCTATCTCGAGGTCCTCGAAGCGCTCCGGCGCCGCGCCACGGATCCGAGCGAGCTTGGCATCGGTCGCCTCCGCGGTAGCGGAGGGTCCCGCTCGGTGGTCGATCACCCCGGCTGGCAGCGAGGGGTTGAGGTGCACGACGTCCGCATGGCGGGCCGCGACTGCGAGCACCTTGGCTCCACCGCCACCCACCCACATCGGGGGAGCGGGCCGCTGCTCGGGCAGCGGAGCGAGCGTGAGGTCCTCGACGTGGTAGTGGGCACCGTGGTGGGTCACCGCCTCGCCCGACCACAGACGCCTGATCAACCCGAGCGCCTCCTCGAGGCGTGAGATCCGCTCCGAGGGTGAATCGAGCGCGATGCCGGTCGCCCGGTAGTCGGCGAGCATCCAACCGGCGCCGAGACCGAACTCGACGCGGCCACCGCTGAGGCGGTCGACGGTCGCGATCTCCTTCGCGAGCAGCGCCGGGTGGCGGTAGTCGTTCGCGAACACGAGCGAGCCCACCCGCAGGGTCGTGGTGGCATCGGCTGCGGCCATCATCGCCGCGACGGGAGAGAGCTGGTCCTCCATGTGATCCGCCACGGTGAGCACCGCGACGCCCAGGTCCTCGGCCTTGCGTGCGAGCTCGACGAGCTCCTCGGGGGAGCCCATGTGGGAGGCCTGCACGCAGAACCGCAAGGGCCGTTCGCGATGTGACCGGGGTGGCATCGCCGCTGTGGTGGGGTCGTCAGTGGACACGAATCGAAGCGTAGAGCAGTACCGGTCGGCGGTGGCAGCCGCGTTCTCACGTATCGGCCGGCTGGTCCATGCTTGGGTCATGTGTGAGAGCCATTACATGTTCACGATCTGTGCCATGTCAGGTTCCGGCATGCCAGTAGCACTGTCGGGTGCAGCCGTTCGCGCCGGAGCCTCGGATGCCTGAGAGCTCGATCGCGGAGATCGACCGGGGCGGTGGGACCGAGGAGCTTGTGAGGTGGCTCGCCGGTGCGGGAGTGAGGGAGATCGCCGACGAACTGGTGCGCATGGACGATGCATCCACGGCGGCCGGAGTTCGTATCGCTGCGCTCCACGATGACCGTCGACGAAGCGCTCGAGAAGATCCGACGCGACGGCGTGTCAGCGGAGACGATCTACGCGCTGCCGGTGCTCGACGACGAACGGCACCTCGTGGGCATCACCGGATTGCGGGCGTTGGTGCTGGCCGATCCGGCCTCCCCGGTCGGCGAGGTGATGCGCAGCGACGTGCACCGCGTGGACACCCGCACCGACCGTGAACCCGCTGCGCGCCTGGTCCGAACTGAAGGCCTGATCGCGCTGCCGGTGGTGGGCGCCGAGGACCGCCTCGTCGGTGTCATCACCGTTGATGACGCCATGGCCGTTCTCGATGAGGAGGCCACCGAGGATGCGGCACTTCAGGGCGCGAGCAGTCCAGCATCCGAGCCGTACCTGGCGATGTCGGTGCTGCGCCTCGCCCGAACCCGGGCTACGTGGCTGCTCGTGTTGATAATCGCGGCCGCTCTGACGGTCAACGTGTTGCAGCTCTTCGAGGACTCCTTGGCAGCGGTGGTGACGCTGTCGCTGTTCATCCCGCTGCTGATCGACACCGGTGGCAACTGCGGATCCCAGGCATCCACGGCGATGGTGCGTGCGATCGCGGTCGCCGAGGTGCGCGACCGCGACGTCAAGCGGGTGCTGTAGCGCGAGGCATGGGTGGGATTGCTCCTGGGGCTGATGCTCGGCGCGGCGGTGTACGTGCCGGTGGCTCTGATCTGGGACCCTCGCCTCGCGTCGGTCGTGAGCTCCACGTTGGTCGCTATCTGCACCTGGGCATCGGTGGCGGGCGCCGCCCTGCCGTTCGCGGCCCGCAGGTTGGGCATCGACCCCGCGGTCGTCTCGGCCCCGTTGATCACCACCCTGGTCGACGCATCGGGGCTGCTCATCTACTTCGGGTTCGCGAAACTGCTCCTCGGTGTCTGACGCCGGCACCTCTTGATCTCCCGTCGCTCGCGTACAGTGCGGTCGTGAACCACGACCGACGCCGTCAGAGATCTGTGGCGAGGAACCTGTGGGCGCTGGTGCAGATCATCGGACACATGCTCGCTCCCTGGAAACGGCGGGCCCGGCTCCGTTGGGGAGCACGTGATGACGAACCGCCCGAATCGCTGCCGGGCGAGGATCTGATCCCGCATCCGTCGTGGGAGTACACGTACGCGATCTCCGTCGCTCTGCCTGCCGAGGAGGTCTGGCCGTGGATCGCGCAGATCGGACAGGGACGTGGCGGTTTCTACTCCTTCGAGTTGCTGGAGAACCTCGTGGGTTGTCGCATGGAGAACGTCGATGAGATCGTGGTCGAACTACAGGCCATCTCAGCGGGGGACCCGGTGAGACTGCATCCGAAGGCCCCACCGTTGCATGTCGCCGCACTGGAGGTGGGACGGTCCCTGGTGTTGCGTGGGGCTTCCGAGGACGAGGAGCAACCCGAGACGGACAACCTCTGGGGTTTCCACCTCATCGATGACGGTGGACCGGAGCAGTGCCGTCTGATCGTACGTGGCAAGGCGGTTCACAGCTCTGCGCTGGTGGACCGGCTGTTCTTTTCTCCGCTGCTGTTGGAGCCGATCGGTTTCGTGATGAACCGGGAGATGCTCTACGGGATCAAGGAACGCGCGGAGCACGCCGCCTCCGTCCATTGACGGGCGTGGAGGTGGGTACCGACTGACGGCCCTCCCCGTCAGCGGTGAACCGGAGCGGTCCGAACGTGCACCCGGGCGAGCTCAACGGAGGTATCGGTAGGCCCGCACGTGAGCGATGCGCCACGAACCGCTGCTGCGCACGAGCACGTCGGTGAATGAATGCACCAGGATCTGCTCGCCTTCGGGCCCGCGCAGCGTTGCGGTGCCATCGACCACAGCGACGTCGCCGGTCGGGAACGAGACGCGATGGATCTCGCTGTCGTGGGTTGTGTCGACACCTTCGGTCGCGATGAACCCCGACAGCTCGTGGCGGGCCTCGTCGATACCATGTGCGCTCTCACCCCGTGGGTTCACGAGCACGACGTCGTCGGCGAGACAGCCGAGCAGCGCTTCCAGGTCGCCTTGCCTCCATGCGAGGTCGTAGGCGGACTCGACGGCTCGAACAGCCTTCTCGGGCGCGACCGGGGTGATCGCGTTCGGGGAGATCGCGTCCGGGGACATCTGAGCGGCCATCACATGGACCCTACGGCGTTGTTGCGGGCGAGGTCGCAGGATCCGCTGCAAGCCTCCGAACGGGTCATCTCGATGCGAGCGCCTCGGCGACCTCGACGCGCAGACCGGTTTCCTTCTCGGCCACCTGCCACAGGGTCCGGATCGCGCTGTCGCTTCCGGGGCGCACCAGCGGCTTGCGCACGGGTGGGCCGTTGGTGACGAACAGCGGTCCGTAGAACCCGCCTCCGGGCGCGGCGGGGTCGGTGGCGGCGCGCAACTGGCTGAGCGCGCCGTGGTCGGTCGATATGCCGATAGTCCTGCCGGCAGCCTCCGAGAGCGCTCCGAGCAGTCCTGCGCCTCCCTCCGCCCGGGTTCTTGCCTGCAGGTCCGAGTTCGTGAACCCCGGTTGAGCGGAGAGCGCCCTGGCCTCCACGCCGTGGCTGTCGAACTGCACCTGGAGACCCATCGCGAAGTGGCGCATCGCGAGCTTGGTCTGCCCGTACATGCGCCAGGCGTCGTAGCCGTCGCGCATGTGGGGATCCGTCGGGTCCACCGGGTGACCAGTGTGCTGGGCGGTGCTCGACAGCGTCACGATCCGGGCACCGGGCGTTCCGAGCACGATCGGAAGCAGGTGTGCGACCAGCGCCCAGTGGCCGAGCACGTTGACGGCGAACTGGGTGTCGAAGCCGTCCTCAGTGGTTCCCTGGGGGATCGCCATCACCCCGGCGTTGCACATGAGCACCTCGATCCGCTCGCAGCTCTCAGCGATCCGTTGCGCCGCTTGTGCCACCGATGCCTGCGATGCGAGGTCCAACTCGACGATCTCCGCCGAGGCGTCGGGTTGTGCCCGGAAGATCTCCTCGCAGGCGGTGGTTGCCTTTGGCTGATCACGTGCCGCCATCACCACGTGGGCGCCCTTGGCAGCCAGGGCCTTCGCCGAGGCCAGGCCGAGGCCTCCGTTGGCGCCGGTGATCACCGCGGTGCGGCCGCTCTGGTCGGGGATGTCATCTGTCGACCAGGTCATGGCGTCCTCCGGGTCCGGACCGCGGGTCGCTGGTGCGGTCCCGACGGAGCCTACGCGTCCCCGTGGTCGCCTAGCAGGGCAGCGGTGAGCACCTCGACCAGCCAGCTGCTCCATCGTTCGCGGCTCCAACCGAGCTGTGTCGTCGCCAGGTCGTGGGCGTGGCTGTTGACCAGTGAGTAGAACAACGCCACCTGATCCTCCGACGGCGCTCGGCCGAGCGCGATCGCGGTGAGTCGCCGCTGGGTAGTCAACCTCCGGGCATCGTCGAGTCCGACCAGTTCCCGGATGCCCGGCTCGGTCGCTGCTGCGTCGCGCATGACCACCTTCAGGGCCGAGGTTCGGGCGGCGATCGTGGCGGAACCGTGCACCACCGCTTCGAGGCGCTTGCGCGGGTCGGTTTCATCGCTGGCCGCCCTCACCCATGGCGAATCCAGCACGGCCTGCGGGTCGCGGTGACCGGCGATCGTCTCGTCGAGAGCACGGGCAAGGACCGCGGCCTTGGTGCCGAACGCCTGGTACACCGTCGCCGTGGCGACGCCGGCGGTCGAGGCGATCGCTTCGATGGTGGTCGAGGTGTAGCCGTGTTCGACGAAGAGCTCGGTGGCGGCTCCGATTATGCGATCACGGGTTGCCCGCGCCCGTTGCTCACGGCGTCGACCGGCTTCGGTCTGCCCCTTGACGGGTTCCTTCCATGGTTGCATACTCCAACTATATATAGTCACACTTTATAATGTGCTCCTGATCGGAGATGGAGGCTGCTGTGAGCGCCGAAGACGGCTCATGCGGTGTCGAGCTCGGTGACGACGATCCGACCTGCACCGACCCCGACAAGTACCGGTCCGTGTTCGAGAACGAGCTGGTGCGCGTCCTCGAGTATCACGACACGCCGGGGGCGGTCACCAAACCCCACCGGCATCCGAACAGCGTCATGTACACGCTGTCGGGCTTCCGGCGCCGGCTGCATGTTGACGGCGATACCCGCGATGTGGACCTCGACGCCGGCACCACCGCATGGCTTCCCGCGCAGGTCCACAGCGGTGAGAACATCGGTTCCACCGACACCCGCGTGCTGCTCGTGGAGTTGAAGACCGTCGGGTCGGAACCGGTCGGTGGCGAAGCACTCGGGCCGTTCCTCGAATGAGTCGAACAGGTGCCCCGATCATGTGCTCCCGCACGCGTGGCACGCTTCGCCGAACCTCGGGTAACACAACCGGGTAGCGTCGAGATCCATGGGGGTGCACGTGCTCGCTGTCTACAGGCCGCTACCCGGACGTGAATCGGAGCTGCTGGGCGAGGTGGCTGATCATGTGCCCGTGCTGCGGCAGCTCGAGCTCGCGACCGACCGTCCGGCGGTCGTGCTGGCAGCGCCCGATGGCACGCTGGTCGAGCACTTCGAGTGGGTCTGCCACCAGGCCATCGAGCAGGCGCACTCGGATCCGGAGGTGCTGGCCATGTGGGGGCGCTTCGGTGACTGCTGCACTTACGGGACCCTTTCCGATCTGCCCAACGCGTCGACGATGTTCGCCGAGTTCGAGCTCGTGGGCTCGTACTGAGCTCCAGATGCAGATTGGCGATGGGCGCTTCGGGATACTCCCGATGCTCGGCGGGTGACCAGCGGTCAGGATGGGAGGGACCATGGCCCGCTACTTCACCGCCGACCTGCATCTCGGCCACCGCAACATCGCCCGATACGAACCGAGTCGCGCGGTGGCTTGTGGGATCGCGCCGCTCCTCGAGCCCGCAGGTGAGCAGACCCAGTCACGCCTCGACACCTTCCTGATCGACCGCTGGAACAGCGTCGTGGCTCCCGACGACGAGGTGTGGCTGCTGGGTGACGCCTGCATGGGTCGACTCGATCGCAGCATCGGTCACCTCGGACGGCTACTCGGCCGCATCGTGTTGATCCCGGGGAACCATGACCGGGTGTGGGCCGGCGACCGCCGCCGCGAGCAGTGGTGGGACCGCTACCTGGACGCCGGCATCGATGAGATCGTCGACGGTCCGGTCACTCTCGAGTTGACGGACGGCACGGTGGTCGACCTCGATCACTTCCCTTACGAGGGAGACAGCCGCGAGGAGGACCGTCATGTCGAGTGGCGCCCGGTCGACCGGGGCCGGGTGCTGCTGCACGGACACGTCCACTCGGCGTGGCGGACCAACGGCCAGATGATCAACGTGGGAGTGGATGCCAACGACTACGCCCCCGTCCCGGAGCAACAGGTCCTGGAGCTGATCAGCGGCGCAGCGGCCTCTTGAGCGCCAGTTCCGGCGCAGCTCCGATGCTCGTGGGAGCTCAGGTCAGCTGTTGTCGGTGTGCAGCGTTTCGGAGATCCGACTCGCCCACTCCCGGATCTCATCGAAGTCACGGAAGTCGCCTTCGGGTGCCCGCAGCGCCGCTGCGATGGCCCGGTCAGCGAAGCGGAGCTCGGAACGATCCAACTTGCCGCTGAAGACCCGGTGCTCGATCGCGCCGGTGGCTTCGATCATCGGTTCGGCGTCGGCGGGATCCTCGGCCGGCTTGGGTGGCTCACCCACTGGGCCGCTCGAGAACAACCACACCGGCCGGGAGCGCAGGTCCTCGGAGTGGTCCTGCACCAGTCGCTTTGCCGAATCGATCCAGTGACCCGCGTAGACGGCGCTGCCGATGACCACCGCATCGTGGGCGGCGATGTCCGTGGCGCCCTGGTCCTTTGCGTCCGCGGCGGAAGCTTCGTGGCCTCCTCGGCGCAGCTCCTCGGCCACGGTCTCGCCGATCTCCTGAGTTGCGCCGTACTTCGACGCGGTGATGACAAGAACTCTCACGGTTCCTCCTCGGTTCGGGGTCCGGTGCGCCCGGCACGAGACTCGGTGTCGGACCCTTGCCACAGCGGCCGGTAGAGCACGGTGGCGTATGCGATGACCAGGGCCGCGGTCACGCTGAACAGCACGATCTGGGCGGGCGCACCGTAGGGGTCGTCGTTGATCACCATGGCGATCGACATCGCCCACACCGCGACAGTCACCAGGACGAACCAGCCCGTCAACACGTACAGCGCCCGTTGCGCCCACGGCGCCGAGCGGCGCAGGGCCACGACGGTGGCCACGGTCGCGGGAACGAAGATCCCCAGGTCCATCAAGGTGATCGTCCACAACATCGCAGGCTCCGCAAGGCTCTCCTCGGGGATCGAATCTCCCGAGATGGCCGCCGGGATGATCGCCAGGTAGCGCAATGCCACGAAGCCCGCCACTGCGACCATCACCCAGGAGTGTCCTCGGGCGCTGCGGGCGGTCATCGGTGGCATCGGAGCCCGGGCGGTGGCGTTCCATGCCCCGAGGGCGGTGATCCAACCTCCGATGAACAAGGCGAGCTGCAACGCCATCGTTCCGGGATAGTGCAGGTAGTCCGGGCCGACCACGAACTGGACGAACATGTAGGCGATGAAGGACCCGATCACGGTCGTCGAGAAGAGCCCGAGGAGGCGCCTGCGGCTTCTCACGAGCTCGGCCGCGACGAACGACGCCGGCGCGATCACGAACAGCCCGACGGCATCGAGGCCGATGGTCTGGTTCATCAGCGTCTCCGAGAGCGGATAGTCCACGAGATCGAACGCGAGGGGACCGACCAGCGAGTTCAGAGCGAGGCCGACACCGAGCGCCACGAGGACGAACGCAATCCAGCGGAGCGACTCGGGCGATTCAGAAGGTCGTGTCACCGGGAAGCGAAGCGGCTTGGCGGATCCAGTGCCGCAACTGGTCGTCGTCGATGTCGTCGCGCTCAGCGATGTGGTCGCGCTCAGCGATGTGGAGGTATCGCACCCGATCGTGCTTCGACGCGACGGGCGATTGGGGTTCCGGTTGGGCCCCGTTGAGCCAGGTGACCTCGTCTGCCACTTGTGTTCCTCCACGATGTCGACCGGTCCCGCGTCGCATCCAGTTCTACTCGAAACACCGGCTCCGCGTCCCGCCGGAGCCGCTTGTTTCCGGTCGAGGCCGTCGCCTCGGCTGCGAGAGGTGACTGGAGCTCATTCCCCGCTGCGGTCTCGTCGGTGGCGTCGGGTATGGCACCTGGGACAACGCAGGAAGGTCTCGTCGGTGTGGGTGTGTCCGGAGACTTCGTATTCGGGGTCGTGGTCGTACTCGAGCAGTTCGGTGCCGCCGCAGTCGACGCAGTTCCGGTCCCGTTCGTCGATCACGCGCTTCTGGCGGGGAGTGGGGTGACGGCGCCGCGTCGACGCGTTGACGGGCCGGTTCTCGGCGTCGTGGATGAGCGCTCTGATGAACGCGGTGTCGATCACCTCTGCGATGACCGAATCGGCGAGTGGTGAGCCGTCGTGTAGTGAGACGCCGTCTCCGCGCACATGGATGATTACCTCGGTGGCCACCCGGCACCGACGGTCTGCGTCAGAGGGCTTGCCGGTGCCGATGCCGCTGGTGGTGACGAGGTCCACAAGAGCGAGCGCACGTTGGCGTCCGAGTGACGGTCGGGGGTCGTCGGGGTCTGACTGCTTGGCCTGCATCACAAGGGCATCGACGGCTGCCTGGATGCGTCCGAGCTCGATCGCCGGCATCCGTGCTGTCAGCACTCCCATGCCGTCGGGGTCGATACGGAGACTCAGATATGTATCGCGGCGTTCGCGTTCTTCGTGTTGTTCCTCGGTGTCGTGTCCGAGTGTCCAACGTGTGAGATCACGCCCGAGTTGTCCGGGTCGGGATCGTTCCGCGAGCTCGACCAGTTCGTCCTGAGCTTCGGGGTGGTCGATCGCGACGCGGGTGAGGGTGCGGACCGCGCAGTAGGACAGGCGCCCGTCGGCCATCGCTCGGGCGACTGCGGGCAGATCTTGGAGTGCGTGACCGATCCGCAACCACTCGCGTGCGGTGCCGACCGCCACGCCCAGCGTGTCGGCGGCCCAGTGTGCACACGTGACCGCTCCTGTGAGCGCCCAGCGCCCGGTGCCGTCATACGCCGCGAGAGCGACGATCAGCCGGTACCGCGAGTTGTGCAGCATCCGGCCTGCTTCGAGCACCGTGCGTTCCAACACACCAGGATCGCTGTTGGCGTCGGTCAGCGCTGCTGTATCGCCGGGTGCCAGCGCCCCTGTCACGTTGCGTGGCAGCGACGCGTCCGTGGACGCGTGAATCCCACACACAGTGACATCGTTGGTCGGGGCGGTGGACACGATCGTGTCGTTGATGGGGTGGTTCATGACGGGGCCTTCCTCGAGGTGGGTGAGGGAAGGTCGACCCAACGTGACCGGAACACCTGCCGGTGTGGACCCTTCCGAAATCCATCGCCGGCATTCGGGAGCACCACAAGCCCATCTCAGAGACCGACCTGCAGGTTGTGCCGTCTCTATTGCAATGGGGCCTTGTGAAAAGGGGT
>CAYVYG010000050.1:0-12965 GCA_964454385.1 uncultured Microthrixaceae bacterium | reverse complement strand
CGTGGGTACCGGCGGGAAACTCCGGCGCACCTGGCCCCAGAGACTCCTCGTCGGGTTCAACGCGCTGATCGTGGTTGCGTGCCTTGCCGCGGCCGCCGGTCTCTACACCTTCTCCGAGAAGCTCTCGGCGGTCGAGACCGTCGCGATCGACTCGCCGAGCGCCGAGCCACTCGATCCGGGAGAGATCCGCAACATCCTGATCGTCGGGACCGACTCAGCCGCGAACCTCGACGAGGATGATCCGGTGAACATCGGGCGCCAGGGCGAGAACCTGGCCGACGTGATCATGATCATGCGAATCGATCCGGCCGACGGCACCGCCCGACTCCTCTCGATCCCCCGCGACACCCGGGTCGCCCAGGCGCCCACCGGCAACATGGGCAGGATCAACAGCCTCCTGACCGGCGTCGAGGGCCCCCGGAACCTGATCGACACGATCAGGCGCAACTTCGGCATCTCGATAGACAACTACGTCCAGGTCGACTTCGCCGGCTTCAAGGATCTCGTCGGTCAACTCGGTGGCGTGCCGGTCTACTTCGCGGCCCCGGTGCGGGACAAGAACTCGGGGCTCCACGTCGCTGAACCGGGCTGTGTCGTGCTGGGTCCGGACGACGCACTGGCTTATGCGAGGGCACGGCACTTCCAGTACCAGGACGAGGACGGCCGCTGGCGTTACGACCAGACCGGCGACCTGGGGCGCATCACCCGCCAACAGGACTTCATCAAGCGCGCCATGCGCCGTGCCTCCGAAGCGGGGATCCGCAATCCCGGAACCGCCATCGGGATCGTCGACGCCGCTGTCGATGCCGTGAAGATCGACGACACGCTCACGACCGGGATGATCATGGAGCTTGTCTCGGTGTTCCGAACCTTCAACCCCGATGATCTCGAGACCCAACAGGTCCCGACCGCCGGTGACATGCGCGGCGGCGTGGCATACCAGGAGGTCATCTGGGACGAGGCGATTCCGATGCTGTTGGCCTACTGGGGCTTCGACCGCGACGGCGAGCTCGCTCCTGGCGACATCGTGGTGGACGTGCGCTCGACGAGCAGCCACTCCGACGCCGGCGCCCTCTTGTCGGTGGCACTGGACGAGGCGGGTTTCGACGCCGAGGTTGATTCCGCACGCAGCACTCCTTCGGTGACCACGATCACATTCGGTGACGCGGGGTTCGACGCAGCATTGACTGTGGCGGGTCACATCGAGGGCGAGCTCGAACTGGATTACGACAACGAGATCGTCGGACCGAGGGTCGAGGTGACCCTGGGGGAGACGCCGGTTGCGATCCGCGCGGAGCCCGTGTCACCTGACGAACTGCCCCTGGCGTTGCGGACACCTCCCGATGACTACCGGCGAGCCACCGAGGAGGCGATGGAGGACCTCGCGGGCGAGGACGCGGACGCCGGCGGGGCTGACGCGGACGCCGGCGCGCTTGAAACCGCGACCGAGCTCGAACAGACCCCGGCGGCGGGGAGCGCCTCGGACACCGATGACTCCACGACCACGCTCCCGGTCGATGACGACCCGGACTTCGTCGAGGCAGCCGAAGCAGATGGGGCTCCGCCGGGGATCGTACCGACCGATCCGGAGCGGGCCGCGGCCTGTCGCTAGCGGGTTCGCGCCTCTGCTGCAGCGCGGTTGGCCCGGTACCACTCGATGGTCCGGCGCAAACCCTCGCGGAAGTCCACATTCGCTTCGAAACCGAAGGCCTCGCGGGCGCGTGAGGGGTCCACGCGGCGCCGTGGCTGGCCGTCGGGCTTGGAGGTGTCCCAACGCACCTCGCCGGTGAAGCCGACCTCCTCGGTGATGATGCCCACGAGCTCGCGGATCGGCATCTCCTCGTCGGTGCCGAGGTTCACCGGTTCGTCGGAGTCGTAGTGCTCGGTGGCCAGCAGCACGCCCTCGGCCGCATCGTCCACGTAGAGGAACTCCCGGCTGGCGGACCCCGTTCCCCACACCTCGATGTGGTCCGCGCCCGATTCCTGGGCCTCGACGCACTTCTTGATCAGTGCCGGTATGACGTGGCTCACCGCCGGGTTGAACTTGTCGCCTGGCCCGTAGAGGTTCGTGGGCATGAGGTAGATGGCCGACTGCGCGTACTGCGCCCTGTTCGCCTGCATCTGGGTCAGCTGGGCGAGCTTGGCGACGCCGTAGGGGGCGTTCGTCTCCTCGGGGTAACCATGCCAGAGCGACTCCTCGTGGAACGGCACGGGGGTGTGCTTGGGGTAGGAGCAGATCGTGCCCAGCATCACGGTCTTGTAGACCGCGCTGCGCCTGGCCGCTTCGAGCACGAAGGTGCCCATCAACAGGTTGTCGAGGTAGAGGTCCGCGGGCCGTTCCCGGTTGGCTCCGATACCCCCGACGCTCGCTGCCAGGTGGATGATCACATCCGGCGAGAGCTCCTCGACGAGGGCCTCGGTCGCCACCCGGTCACGCAGGTCGACCTCGCGGGAGCCGGGTGCGGTGACCCGGGACGCTCCGCGGCGCTCCAAGCCGGCCAGGACAGCGGAGCCAAGGAAGCCGCCTCCACCGGTGACCAGCACGTGGATGTCATCGAAGAAGCTCACCGATGAGACGCTACAGCCGGACCCAGGCCGACCTGGCAACGCGGTGGTGCGGCCGCGCCCCGACGCTGCGTGGGAGACTGCGATCCCATGTCGAGACGGCTCCGGGTGGCTCTGACCCTCACACAGGACTGGCACCGGGTGCCGGGAGGCACCGCAGTCGCTGCGAACGCCCTCTGTCGGGCACTGGCGGGCGATCAGTCTCTGGAGATCGTCGGTGTCGGACCCCGTGGCCGTCCCGTGGAGGGATTCGAGCCTCCTGTACCGGCCGCCAGCCTTCCGCTCGGGCTTCCCTGGCTCTACGACGCGTGGTACGGCCTGCGCTGGCCGCGGGTCACCTCGGTCGTGGGTGGAGCCGACCTCGTGCACGTGACGGTGCCGATGGCCCCGCCCCGAGAGCGTGTGCCCATGGTCGCGACCATCCACGACGTGTTGCCCCTCACCATGCCCGAGGCGTTCACCCGCCGGGGAGTCCGGCTGATGACACGGGGTCTGCAGCGCCTCCGCTCCGAAGCGGCGAAGGTGATGGTCCCGAGCGAGATCTCCCGACGCGAGTTCGTGACACAGGGCTTCGATCCCGCCCGACTGGAGGTGGTGCCCCTTGGAACCGACATCCCCGCTCCCGTGGCAGCGGGCGACGTGGAGCGGGTGCTGCGCGCACGCCGGATCGGGGAGCCCTACGTGCTGTTCGTGGGCACCGCAGAGCCGCGCAAGGGACTCGATGTGCTGGCAGCGGCCATGCGCCGCCTCGATCGCCGCGGGTTGACCCTCGTTCTCGCCGGTCCCCGCGGCTGGGGCGAGGTCGACCTGGGAGGACCCGAGCGGGTCGTGGCTGTCGGTCACGTGACCCAGGCTGACCTCGACGCGCTGCGTGCCGGGGCGGCGCTCTGCGCTGTGCCGTCGCGAGCCGAGGGGTTCGGACTGCCCGTGCTCGAGGCGATGGCCGCCGGTGTTCCGGTGGTGACGACGCAGGGCACACCGGCCGAGGAGTTCGCGCACGGTGTGGCGAGGTTCGTGCCCCCCGGCGACGCCGAGGCCCTTGCGGCGGCCATTGCCGAGGTGCTCGATGACCCGCGCGACGCCCGTCGACTGGGAGTGGCGGGTGTGCGACGGGCAGCCGATTACACCTGGGCCCGGGTCGCCCGGCGGGTGAGCGAGGTCTACCGGGAGGTGCTGGGGTGACTGCCCGGACAGGCCCCCGCGGTTCCGGTGGTAACGGCGGACCTCCGGGAGACGGCTCGTCGGCTTCGGTGGTGGAGCGACCGCTGCGGGTGCTGGTGAACCTCACCTGGCTGGTTCCCGGAGTCGTGGGCGGGAGCGAGGAATCGACCACCGACGCGCTGCGGGCCCTGGTCGAACACCGCCGCGATGTGGAGCCGATCCTGGCGGTCCACCCGGACTTCGCCGTCGCGCACCCCGATCTCGCCGCAGATGTCCGTTGCGAGGTGATTGCGAGCCCGTTCGGTGGCGGATCGACGACCGCGAAGGCGACCCGGGTGATCGCCGAACAGAGCCGGCTCCCGCTGCTCGCGAGGCGGTTGCGCCCCGACGTCACCCACCACGCCGGGGGCATCCTGCCGTTGGTCCACCCGGGGCCGACCGTCCTGACGATCCACGACACCCAGCCGCTCGACCTCCCGGAGAACTTCGGTGCGGTGAAGCGCCACTACATCGCTTCGATGCTCGGCCGCTCCGCGCGGGGAGCAGAGGTGGTATGTGTTCCCTCGGAGTTCACTGCCGGTCGGGTCTGCGAGCTGGCGGGTGTGCCGAGAGGTCACGTCGTCGTGGTGCCGTGGTCGGTGGCGCAGTCCGACCAGCCGGCTCGCACCGGTGCCTCGGCGCCACAGGCGCCGGTGTTCGTGTACCCGGCCATCACCTATCCGCACAAGAACCACCTGATGCTGCTCGATGCGTTCGCCGAGGTGCTTGCCGCGCTGCCGGAGGCCCGGCTAGTCCTTCCGGGCGGCGCCGGGGCCTGCGAGGACGAGGTGACGAGGCGCACGAGCCGGGCCGACCTGCAGGGACGGGTGACGCGCCCGGGCAGGCTGTCGCAGCGGGAGATGGAGCTCCTCTATGACGGCGCGACGGCTGTGGTCGTACCGTCGAGCTTCGAGGGCTTCGGACTCCCTGCGCTCGAGGCGATGGTGCGCGGGATTCCCCTTCTGGTATCGAGCGCCGGATCGTTGCCCGAGGTCGTCGACATCGGTGGCCGGACGGCGACCGCGGTCGACCCGATCGATCCGCACGACACCGCCACTTGGAGCGCAGCGATGCTCTCGATGGCACGACTGAGCGCAGAGCAACGCCGGGCGGTCGTGCAACGCCAACGCCGCGCAGCGGCTCGCTTCACGCCGGAGCGCACCGCTCGGACCCTGGCCGGTGCATATCACCGGGCTGCGGGTCGGCCAATATCCTGCGTGCGGTGAACCTGTTGGTCCTGTGCCCCCACTACGCGCCCGACGTCGCTCCGACCGGCGAGGTGATGACCTCGATCGTCGAGGCGCTGGCCCGTCGGGGACACCGCGTGCACGTGATCACCTCGCTGCCCTGGTACCGCGACCACGATGTGGATCCGGCCTGGGCCGGTAGGCCCTGGCGGCGCGAGTCGACCCCCTGGGGCCGCATCACGCGCATCCACCCGTTCCCCACCGACAAGACGAACATACCGGCGCGTGCGCTCGCGTTCCTGGGTTTCACCGGGGCCGCGACGGCCGCGGCCCTCTTCTCGCGCGGTGCCGTCGATGCGGCGATGGTGATGTCACCGCCGCTTCCGCTCGGCGCAGCCGGCTGGGTGGCCGCGGTCACCAGAGGGATCCCCTGGGTGTTCAACATCCAGGACGTCTTTCCGGATGTGGCCGTGGAGCTGGGCGCGATCAGCGATCCGCGGGTGATCCGTGCTGCGGCTTGGACGGAGCGCTTCCTCTACAGGCGGGCAGATGCAGTGACGGTGCTCTCGGAGGACCTGCGCGACAACGTGGCCGCGAAGTTGGAGGGTCACCGCCCGCAGAAGGTCCGGGTGATCCCCAACTTCGTCGACACCGAGCGGATCACCCCGGCGGACCCCATGACCGACTACCGGCGTGAGCACGGCCTCGGCGACGCGACGGTGGTCATGTACGCGGGCAACGTCGGGTTGTCGCAGTCGCTCGAGCTCGTGGTCACAGCAGCTCGGAGGTTCAGTGACCGCACCGACGTCGTGTTCGTGGTCAACGGCGGCGGTTCGGCCCTCGAGGACCTGCGTACCAGCGCAGCTGGTCTCGACAACGTGGTGTTCGTCCCCATGCAGCCCCGCGAACGCCTGGCCGAGGTGCTGGCCAGCGGTGACGTGCACGTGATCCCGTTGCGCCGGGGGCTCGCACGATCGAGTGTGCCCTCGAAGCTGTACTCGATACTGGCTGCCGGTCGTCCCGTGCTAGCCAGCGTCGATGCCGGCACCGAGGTCGCACGCACGGTCGAAGCCGCCCGGGCCGGCCTGGCTGTCGACCCCGAGGATCCCGACGCCTTCTGTGCTGCTGTGGAAGAGCTGGTCGGGTCGCCTTCGCGGCGCAGTGAGATGGGCGCGGCCGGCCGCGACTTCGTGATGCGCTGGGCATCGCCCGATGGGGTCGCGGAATCCTACGAGGAGCTCTTCATCGAGCTGGTCCGCGCCCGGAGCCGGTCTTCTCGGTAGAGGACCGGAGGCACTAGCGTTGGGCGTTGTATGGGCAAGGCCTCGTCTTCCAAGAAGATCAAGCGCGTCCAGGCGGCCGGTGCCACCCGCTCGCCGGGCCAGCGGCGCCAACTCGGCTTCCCGGCGCTGATCGCCGCGATCCTCGTGGTGGGCCTGGTCGGTACCGCGTTCGCGGTCGCCCACCGGCGCACCAACGAGGAGGTGCGGCCCACCACCGACGATCACTGGGTGGCCGCCTACGGCACCTACATCTGCGGTGAGGAGTTCAACCTCGGGAACCTCGACAACGTGGTGAAGGACGCCCCGGTGGACCTCCACGCCGACGGGCTGATCCACATCCATCCCACCGACGAGGAGAGCTCGCGCTCGAACGCCGTGTTCGGGTTGTTCCTCCAGTCGGTCGGGATCACCCTCGGCGACGGCACGATGACCCTGCCGAACGGCAAGACCTACACCGACGGCGACGAATGTCCGGCGAGCGACGACCAACCGGCGGAACCGGGCCGGGTCGCGCTGTACCAATGGCCCCCACAGGCCGGCGACAACACCGATCCACGGATCATCACCTCTGCTTCGAAGATCACCTCGACCAGGTTCACCGAGGACGGACAGACCTACGTCCTGGCGTTCGCGCCACGTGGAGCCGACATACCGTTCCCGCCCTCACACGACCGGATCGACGAGCGCGACGACACCGAGCCTCCGGTTGCCGAGGCACCCACCACGACAGCGCCACCCACGACCGCGCCGGGGGAGACGACCGCGCCGTCCGCACCCGGTGAGACGACTGCGCCGGGGGAGACACCGCCCGGTGAGACGACTGCCCCCGAAGCTACGAGTACCACGGCTGTCGGAGGCTGATCCGTGCAGGCGGTGATCCTCGTGGGCGGGTTCGGCACACGCCTGCGCCCTCTCACCTCGACGGTACCGAAGCAGCTTCTGCCCGTTGCGGGTCCCACGATGCTGGAACGTGTCGTGCGGCGGCTGGCGTCAGCGGGGATCGACCGCGTCGTGCTCTCTCTGGGGTACCGCCCCGAGCAGTTCACCGCCGCCTTCCCCGATGACCGTTGCGGGGGCGTGGAGCTCAGCTACGCCGTCGAGCCCGAACCGCTCGACACCGCGGGAGCGATCGCGTTCGCTGCCGACCGAGCTGGCATCGACGAGCGCTTCCTGGCCCTCAACGGCGACGTGCTGACCGACCTCGACCTGGCGGTGCTGTGTGAGATGCACACATCGAGCGGTGCTGCGGCGACGATCGCGCTCACCCCGGTCGATGATCCGTCCCGCTACGGCGTGGTCCCGCTGCATCCCGACGGTCGTGTCAGGGCGTTCATCGAGAAGCCCGCACCCGGCGAGGCGCCGAGCAACTGGATCAACGCCGGATCTTACGTGATCGAACCAGCCGTGCTCGACCTCGTCGAGCGCGGACGACGGGTCTCGATCGAGCGCGAGGTGTTCCCCGCGCTGGTCGAAACCGGTGAGCTCTACGCATTGCAGTCCGAGGCCTATTGGATCGATGCGGGAACCCCAGAGGCCTACCTGCAGGCCAACCTCGACTACCTCGATTCGCGACGCGGTGAGGTCGTGGAGGGGGTGGATCCCGCCGCGACGGTCTGCGGCGCCGAGGTGCACAGATCGGTGGTCGGCCCGGGTTGCACCGTCGCGCGAGGCGCATTGGTGCAGGACTCGGTTCTCATCGCCGATGTGCGTGTCGCTGCGGGGGCGGTCGTGAAGCGGTCGATCATCGGGGCAGGAGCGAGCCTCGGCGAGAGGGCAACGGTGGGGCACCTGAGCGTGATAGGACCCGGCGAACGGGTCGCGCCCGGATCGGTCCTCGACGCCGCCCGGGTGCCCGAACCGACCGAAGCAGAGTCCTGAGGGAGGACACCCATGCGTGTACTGGTCACCGGCGGGGCCGGGTTCATCGGATCCAACCTGGTCGACCGGTTGCTGGTGGAGGGCCATGAGGTCGATGTCATCGACGATCTCTCCGGTGGCCGTCTCTCGAACCTCGCCGACGCGCGCGCGGGAGCCGATCACGAGCTCAGCTTCCACCAGATCGACATCTGCGATCCTGCTGTGGTCGATCTGATCGAGCGGCGCCGCCCGGAGGTGATCTGCCACCTCGCAGCACAGATCGACGTGCGGGTCTCGGTGGCCGATCCCGTGCTCGATGCGAGGGTGAACCTCCTCGGCACGCTCAACATCGCCGAGGGAGCCCGTCGCGCCGGTACGACCAAGATCGTGTTCGCCTCCTCGGGCGGCACGATCTACGGGGCGGTGGACGGTTCCGACCTGCCCGTCACCGAATCGCATCCCCAGGTTCCCCTGTCGCCCTATGGCGTGTCGAAGAAGGCGGCGGTGGACTACCTGCACGCATACCGGGAGCTGCACGACCTGGAGTACACGGCGCTCGCGCTCGCCAACGTCTATGGGCCCCGTCAGGATCCCCACGGTGAGGCGGGGGTTGTCGCCATCTTCGCCGGCAGGCTGCTCGGCGGTGAACCGTGCACGATCTTCGGTGACGGCTCCCAGACGCGCGACTACGTCTACGTCGACGACGTTGTGGACGCGTTCGCGCGTGCGACCACTCGTGGAAGCGGCCTGACCTGCAACATCGGCACCGGCATCGAGACGTCGGTCAACGACCTCTACGCCGCGATGGCGGCGAACGCCGGAGTGGAGGCCGACCCGCAGCACGCAGCGGCCCGCACCGGTGAGCTCGAGCGCTCCGCGCTCGATGCGGGCCGCGCGAAGATCCACCTCGGATGGGAGCCGTTCACCGACCTGTCCACCGGCACCGCGCAGGTGCTCGAGTGGTTCTCGGCCCGATCGGACGCCCCGACGGGCGGCTGAGTGGGACGCTGACGGTAGGATCCCGGGTCCGGGTACCACGACGGCCCGGGACACCACGGGGGTGCGTACGGAGATGCAGAGGTTCGCCGACAAGGTCGTGTTGGTCACCGGAGCTGCTTCGGGCATCGGTCGTGCCACCGCGCTGCGACTCGCCGAGGAGGGTGCTTTGCTGGCGCTCAGCGATGTGAACTCCGAGGGGCTGACCGAGACGACCCGGATGTGCACCGATCTCGGCGCAGTGGTCACATCATCGATTGTCGACGTGGCCGACGAGGCCGAGGTCGCGGCGATGGTCACCGGTGCGGTCTCTGATCACGGTCGTATCGACGTGGTGGTCAACGTGGCCGGCATCCTGCGGTTCGACCACACCCACGAGACAAGCCTCGATGACTTCGAGCGGATCCTCGCGGTCAACCTGAACGGCACGTTCCTGGTGTGCCGTGAGTCGATCCCCCACCTCCTCGAGGTCGGCGGCAACATCGTCAACACCGCCTCGACTGCTGCGCTCTCGGGGCATCCGTGGACCGTCGCCTATTCGGCCTCCAAGGGCGGCGTCGCTGCGATCACCGGGACGATCGCGGTCGAGTACGGCAGGCAGGGCCTGAGGGCGAACGCGGTGGCCCCTGGTTCGATCATCACGCCGATCCAGAACGAGTTCCGTCTTCCCGAGGGTGCAGACATCACCCTGTTGGACAGGATTACCGCGCTCGACGAGCACCGTGGGCCCGAGGTGGTGGCGGGTGCCATCGCGTTCCTCGGATCGGAGGATGCCGCTCACATCAACGGCACCGTGTTGAAGGTCGACGGCGGCACCCTGGCCTGAGCAACCTCGCCGTCGCCATCGGAACCGCCCGTGTCCGGTGACCGGTCGCTCGCCGTGCCCGTCGCTCGCCGTGGGGGACCGCCCTCAGCGGAACAGGTCCTCGCGGTGGGCCCGCACCACGGTGTCGACGACACCGCCACGCCCTCCCTGCACATCGAAGATGGATTCGTCGAGCCCGCGCACTATCGCCACGGGTGTCCCGGTCGCCTTGCCCATCACGAGCTCCGCCGCTGCAGCTATCTCGTCTACCACCGCGACCTCGGTCACCTCCAGCTCACGGCCGTAGGCATCGGTGCTTCCCCGAAGGTCGACGATCGGCCTCAGGCCGGCGGAACCGATCGCCACGTCGGTGACCCCCCTCCGCCAGGGGCGACCGAAGGTGTCCGACACGATGACGCCGACGTCCACCCCGGCGCGCCCGCGGATGCCGTCGCGGATCCTTCGTGCGGAGCGATCGGGGTCCTCGGGCAGCAACGCTGCAGACCCGCGCTCCACGTTGGACAGGTCGATGCCGGCGTTGGCGCACACGAAGCCGTGGCGGGTCTCGGTGAGAAGTAGGTCCCCTCTCCGGCGCAGGATACGCACGGCTTCACGTTCGACCAGTGGCTTGTGGCTCAGGGGGTCCTCGGCATCGATGGGTTCGATCGCGCCCTCGGCCTTCGAGACGATCTTCTGGGTGACGACCACGACGTCCCGGTCGCCGAGTGCCATCCCGGCGGCCCCGGCCGCATCGATGATCTGCCCCGCGAGGTCGCTGCCGCGGGTGATCTCGCCGATCCCACCGATCCCTGTCACAACGAGCCGTGCGCTCACGAAGCCGGGTCCTCTGACCGCTCCGGGGCGCTGAGCACCGTCCGCGCCAACGCAGCGGTCACATCCACCGATCGCATGATCGTGTCGGTGACGACACAACGCATCCCCTCCCACCGCACCGCATCCGCGAGATCGCGGTCCTGCAGGTCGATCACAAGCGTCGATGCGACCTCGGAGTACCACCGGGCGATCCCGGCCACCGAGGGCGTGTGGCCGAGATCCGCCATCAGTCGATCCGCAGGCCCGCGGAGCGCGTGACCGCCCACGATCGGGCTCACCGCCACGACCGATGAGCGCCGTCGCGCCAACAGGTCGCGTACACCGGGAACCATGAGGACCGGGTCGATCGACACCACCGGGTTCGACGGCGCTATCACCACCACCTCCGCATCCCGGAGCGCGGCGAGGACTCCCGGCGCGGGTGTGGCCGACGAGGCTCCGATCACCTCGATCGATCGGACCTCTACGTCGTGTCGTTCCCGCACGAAGTACTCCTGGAACGCGAGCTCGCCGTCATGCGCGGTGTGGACACGGGTCCGCAGCGCGTCGTCGCTCACGGGCAACAGGGTTGCCTCGATGCCCCAGCCGCGCGTGATCTCGGCGGTCACCTCGCTCAGGGCCAGTCCGTCAGCCAGGCGCGACGTGCGGTACAGGTGGGTCCCCAGATCCCGGTCACCGAGGCTGAACCAACCGCCCGCGTCGCTGTGGCCCACGTCGTTCGCCCTCGCATATCGGCCCAGCATCTCCATGGCCGACCAGGTCTCGCCGCGCACACCCCATCCGCGATCGGTGTCGTTCGCGCCCGCGAGGGTGTAGGTGCAGCTGTCCAGATCGGGCGAAACCGCCAAGCCGTGCACCTCGGTGTCGTCCGCCACGTTGACCACCGCGCAGACCGCCGAGGGCTCGACGACCTCGACGAGACCGGCGAGGAACCTCGCTGCTCCCACGCCACCAGCGAGCACGGTGACCCGGGGCCGGCGGATTCGAGTCCCTGTCACTTCAGCCGATCGCGCGCAGCTTGCCCGACAGGAGGTCCATGTCCGCGTCGACCATCGTCGTCACCAGGTCCTCGAAGCCGACCTGGGGGGTCCAATCGAGCTCGGCGCGGGCCTTGGATGCGTCGCCCACCAGCAGGTCCACCTCGGCGGGCCGGAAGAACGCCTCGTCGATGACCACATGACGCTCGTAGTCGAGTCCCACGTGACCGAAGGCCACCTCGCAGAACTCACGTACCGAATGGGTCTCACCGGTCGAGACCACGTAGTCGTCCGGGGTGCTCTGTTGCAACATGAGCCACATAGCGCGCACGTAGTCGCCCGCGAAGCCCCAGTCTCGCTTCGCGTCGAGGTTGCCCAGGCGCAGCTCGTCGGAGCTCCCGAGCTTGATCTTCGCCACGCCGTTGGAGATCTTCCGGGTGACGAACTCGAGGCCGCGCCGGGGTGATTCGTGGTTGAACAGGATCCCCGAGCACGCGAACAGGTCGTAGGACTCGCGGTAGTTGACCGTGATCCAGTGGCCGTAGACCTTGGCCACGCCATAGGGGGAGCGCGGGTGGAAGGGCGTGGCCTCCGATTGGGGGACCTCCACGACCTTTCCGAACATCTCCGAGGACGACGCCTGGTAGAACCGGATCTCGGGATCGACCAAGCGGATGGCGTCGAGGATCCGCGTCACGCCCAGCGCGGTGACGTCCCCGGTGAGCACCGGTTGGCCGAAGCTGGTCTGCACGAAGCTCTGCGCGGCGAGGTTGTAGACCTCGTCGGGCTCGTAGGTGCGCAGCAGCTCGATCAGGCTCGCCTGGTCGAGCAGATCCCCGTGCACCGTGGCGACGCGGTCCTGGAGGTGGGCGATGCGCTCGAAGGTGACCGTCGAGGAACGTCGCACCATTCCGATCACCTCGTAGCCCTCGTCCAACAGCAGCTCTGCGAGGTAGGAGCCGTCCTGTCCTGTGATCCCGGTGATGAGGGCGCGCTTGGTCATGTCTCGTTTCTAGCCGCTGCGGCGTCGCCGGAGGCACTCCTGGCGAGCCGCGAGCGCATGTCCTCGAGCAGATCGGCGAGGGTCCTCTGCAGGGGGATCTCCGGCTGCCAGCCGGTCCGTGAACGCAACCTGGTGCAATCGCCGCGCAGAACCGGGATGTCGACCGGACGTTGCAGCTTCGGATCGGCCACCAGCTCCTGTTCGGTCGCGCTCAGCGAGATCAGCGCCTCTGCCAGGTCGCGCACTGCGATGTCGGTG